>JANNCK010000236.1:0-22811 GCA_031386545.1 Sphingomonadales bacterium | reverse complement strand
GTAGCCTGGCCCCGGATCAAGTCCGGGGCGACAAACTTTGGGTTACTTAATTTTGGTCTCTTTGAACTCGACGTGCTTCCGCACTACCGGATCATATTTCCGGAACGACAGCTTCTCGGTCTTGGTGCGCGGGTTCTTCTTGGTGACGTAGAAGAATCCGGTGTCCGCCGTGCTGGCGAGCTTGATCTTGACGGTGGTTGGTTTGGCCATGACCGGGGCGCTTTCTTAAAACTGTACGTTGATCTGGAAAGCGCGGGCCAATGGCGGTGAACCCCCCGAAAGTCAAGCGACGAACTGGCGTTAACACCGTCTTCACCTCGACGGGCGCAGGGTTGGGGATAGAGGGCCCAGTTCAGGGGATGCGCGATGAGTCTCAACGCCGATACCAAAGCCGTCGTCCGGGCCCAGCTCGCGGCACGCATCGATTTACTCGGTCGCGAGTTGTCGCACCTGTCGACCAGCCGAATCGCTTTTGCCGTCGACGACATCCGCCGCGAGGCACGCGGTGCGCAGATGGATGCTTTGGCGACGCTGGCCAGCGGCCTCGAACGCGCAATGGCAACGTCGGGCGGCAATGCCGTGGTCATGCCGTATCTCGAAGCGATGGGCGATGCGCTGGATTGCGACGGGCTGCCCGCTGCGGCCCAAGCCTCGTTGCTCGCCTCGGTCGGTTTGCGCCTCCACGGGTGAGCCGGGTCCACCCCCAATGAACGGATTTGTGCCTGCGATAGTCGCGGTAATGCTGGCGGAATTGGGGCCGCGCGCGCTGTTGTATGCCGACGCGCGGCGACAGGAGATTATCCTGTGGTTTATTGCAGCGCTCGTCTTTGTTGCGGGGGCCGCCGGGGTGTTTGCGGGCCGGACAATGAACGCATGGGCCACCGCCCTGATGATTGCGATTGCGCTGGTGTTTGCCGCATTCGGCCAGTTGCAGCGCATTACCCCGGCGGCCGGTGCGATCCGGACGCTTGCGGCATTTTGGCGGGGAGGTGTCCTCCTCCTCGTCTTTGCCCTCGCCACCCGATTCGGGCCGTTTGCGGCTTCGTTCGGCGCCCTTGCCGGGATGGCCGCCGCCGCCATCATCACCCGGACGCTGATCGCAAACGGTATCCCGGTGCAGCCGGTTCGCTGGGCAGCGGCAGCGCTGATGACGATTGCCGCTGCGTTTCTGGCGGTGGGAGCGCTGCGGCTGGTCTGAGGCGCGCCCGGATTATCGTTTCCGCGATGCACCCTTTTTGCCCATCGGTAGTTATCGTGACGCAACGATACCCGGCGAAGGACATTAGACCCATGGCGAAAACGCCCAAGACCAAGCTGAAAACCCCGACCGACCTGCCGACCAATGCCGTCGCCAGCATCGCAGATGCCCTCAACGGCATATTGGCCGACAGTTTTGCGCTGTATTTCAAGACCAAAAATTTCCACTGGCACGTCAGCGGCCCGCATTTCCGCGACTATCATTTGATGTTCGACGAACAGGCCGCACAGATTTTCGCGACGACCGACCTGATCGCCGAGCGCGTCCGCAAGACCGGCAATACGACGCTGCGCTCGATTGGCGACATTTCGCGTCACCAGACGCTGAAGGACAATAACGCCGAAATGGTGACGCCTGCCGCGATGCTGGCCGAATTGCGCGACGACAATCTGAAGTTGGTCGAAGCACTGCGCGCAGCGAAGGACTTGGCCGACGAAGCGAAGGACAATGCGACCTCGGCAGTGATCGACAACTGGACTGACGATGCCGAACAGCGCGCGTGGTTCCTGTTCGAGGCGGCGCAGGCGTAGCGCGGACGGCGGGCCTGACCCGACCGACGACGCGGCTTGCGAAGGCCAAGCGGCGGCGCTAAGACGCGCGCTCGCTGAGCCGGGTGACCGGTGCCAGCACCGCGTCGGTCGGGGGATAGCTCAGCCCGGTAGAGCACTGCCTTCGGGAGGCAGGGGCCGGAGGTTCGAATCCTCTTTCCCCGACCAACGCGCAGCGCAGGCACGAATTAGCGAAGCTAATTCGCCCATGCGCCAGCGCGGCCGGCGTAGGCGAAGCCAACGACCGACGATGCGGCTTTGCCGCAGCGCACACCTAAAGAATTAAGTGCCCAGCGCCTCACCAATAAGCGCCCGCGTCGGCTCCACCCCGTACAGCGCAATGAAGCTGCCCATGCGGGGCCCCGCACTGCTCCCCAGCAGCGTCTCGTACAACGCCTTAAACCAGTCGCGCAGCGTCGCGAACCCGCCTTCGTTCCCGATGGTATAGACAATGTTCTGGATCGCGGTCGCATCAGTGTCTGTCGGCAATTCGGCCAGCTCGCGGTCCAGCCGTTCGAGCGCCGCAACCTCGACCCCCTCGGGCTTGCGCCGCTTCAGCGTCGGCGCGACATAATCGCGGTTGTAGACCAACGCATGGCCGATCAGCGCGTCGAGTTCAGCCCCGATCTCCCCGGCCACATAATTCGCCAGATACCCCCGCACCTGTTCTGTCGTCGCACCTGCACCCAGCACCCCCGCCAAATTCAGCAACAACCCGAACGTCACCGGCGGCACCTCGCCCGGCACCACCCCATTGTGGATATGATGCACCGGATTGCCGAGCTGCTGCTCGACCGCCTGCCCCGCGTAAGTCCCGCGAAACTGGAAATATTCGTCGACCGCACGCGGGATGACGCCGATGTGCAGCGACTTGGCCTTTTTCGGCTCGCGATAGGCGTAGAATGACAGGCTTTCCTGCGTCCCGTAATCGAGCCATTGCTCAAGCGTAAGGCCGTTGCCCTTCGACTTCGAAATCTTCTCGCCGGCCTCGTCGAGGAACATCTCATAGACGAATCCTTCGGGCGGCCGCCCGCCAAGGATGCGCGCGATCTTGCCCGACTGGATGCCGCTGTCGATCAAATCCTTGCCGTACATTTCGTAATCGACGCCGAGCGCGACCCAGCGCATCGCCCAATCGACCTTCCACTGGAGCTTGGCCTTGCCGCCGAGTGCGGACTGGGTGACCATATCGCCGCCGTCATTGAAGCGGATGAGGCCCACTTCGGCATCGACGACCTCGACCGGCACTTGCAGGACGACGCCAGTCTTTTCGCTGATCGGGAGGATGGGCGAATAGCTCGCGGCGCGTTCCTTGCGGAGGGTTGGCAGCATCACGCCCATGATCGCGTCGTAATGGCGCAAGATACCGCGCAGCGCGTCGTCGAACGCGCCACTTTCATATTGCGACGACGACGAGATGAACTCGTACTCGAACCCGAAGCGGTCGAGGAACGCGCGCAGCATCGCGTTATTGTGGTGTGCGAAGCTTTCGAACTTTCCGAACGGGTCGGGGATGCGGCTGAGCGGCTTGCCGAGATGTTCGGTCAGCATCGCCTGATTGGGGACGTTGTCGGGCACTTTGCGAAGCCCGTCCATATCATCCGAAAACTCGATCAGCCGCGTCGGTGCGTCGCTCAGCGACTGAAACGCATGGCGGACCATTGTCGTCCGCAGCACTTCGTTGAACGTGCCGATATGCGGCAGGCCCGAGGGACCATAGCCGCATTCGAAGACGATAGCGGCAGAACCTGGTTTGCCGTCGGGATAGCGCTTGAGCAGCTTGCGCGCCTCTTCGTATGGCCAGGCCTTGGAAACGAGCGCGGCAGCGCGGAGAGCGGCGGTGGTTTCAATCGTCATGATACCGCGTGCCTTGGCGCGTGGCCCGACGCCACGCAAGCCTTGGCCCGTCGGCAAATGCGTCAGGCGAAGACGTGCGCGAGATCTGCTGGGCGGTGTGATGCCTTATACTGTCGCATCAGCCCGGGGATGAGGAAGGCGTCGACCAGCGTCCAGCCGATACAGGCGCAGATCATCGTCACGCCCGGCAACGGCGTCGCCAGCATGACCAGTAATCCCCCGAAAAACAGGCCAATCATGACCAGCCCCGAACGGTGCGCGCCGAGGTAAAAACGATGCGCCCCGATAGGTCCGCTGAACCACCAAAGGACATAAGCCATCATTAGGCTGCGGTCGGATTTCGATTTGGGGGGCGCTAGACGCATCGCCGATGCCGCTGCGCTCGCCATCGGATCGTCCACCGGTGCCCGTTCGGCACCCCGCCCGCGTTCAGCGGCGATGAAGGCGCGGGCTGCCGGTGACAGGCCGTCTTCGGGATCGACGACAGAAGTCGCAGCGCGCGGTGCGGCGTAACGCGAGGTAGTGACTGCGCCGCCGAAAGTGCGGGGTACCGACGCGCCAACGCCACCCCCTTTTCGTCCGAACCCGCCCGACATGGCGTTCTCCATCATTCGCGCGGTCTGCGCCCGATGTATCGGCTTAGCCGACAAGATTTAACGGGTGGTTTCGGACATCGTTTACTTTCTGTTCCTGCCTGCCCATAGATTTGCCATGACCCCACTCCGCCATCCCGCGCTTTATGCCAGCCACGGTGGCATCTGGATCACCGACGAGAGCGGGACGCAGCGGATCGGGCGCGGCGATGCGATTGCGCGGGCGGGCGAGGCCCCGGTGATCCTGCTCAATGCACCGCTGGTGGCACAGCGGCTGGGTTATCCCGAATTAGCGGGGCTCGATCTGCTCGAACTGTTTGCGTTCGTACATCCGGCACGCTTCGTGGTGCCGACGGTCAAGGGTCTGGCCGAGGCGACGGGGCTGGCCCTACCCGCCGATGAAGCAAGCGCGGCAGCGATGTTGCGCGAGGCAGCCACAGTGTTGATCGCGCGGTTGGGCGAAGCCGACTGGGCCGAACGCGACGGGGCGTGGAGCGTGGCCGCGACGATGCAGCGGCTGCGCTGGCCGTGGGCGGGAATTGTGCTGGGTACGCTGGCCAAGCCCGCCGAGGCTGAACGCGGGCTGTTCGCCAAGCTGCCCGAATGGGAGGAGAAAGCACCGCGCCCTGCCCCGCGCACGGCAACGGTGGCGGGCGCGGATGCGCTGGCGCGGCTCGATGACCTGACCGGCCACGGGGCTGAACTCCGCGAGGGGCAACAGGCCTATGCGGTGGCCGCGAGCGACGCCTTTGCCCCCAAGATGCGCCGCGACGGGCCGAATATGGTGCTGGCCGAAGCGGGCACCGGCATCGGCAAGACATTGGGCTATCTCGCGCCCGCATCGTTGTGGGCCGAACGCGCGGGCGGGGCGGTGTGGGTGTCGACCTATACCAAGGCGCTGCAACGCCAGCTTGATGCCGAGACGTCGCGGTTGTTCCCCGACCCCAAGCAGCGCGCCGCGCGGGTGACCGTCCGCAAGGGTCGCGAGAATTATCTGTGCCTGCTCAATCTGGAGGACGCGCTGCAAGGCGGGTTTTCGGGACGGGCGGCGGTGCTGGCGCAGCTGGTGGCGCGCTGGGCCGCGTATAGCCGTGACGGCGATATGGTCGGTGGCGATTTGCCCGGCTGGTTGCCGACGCTGTTCCGGCGCAACGGATCGACCGCGCTTACCGACCGGCGCGGCGAGTGCATCTATGCCGGATGCCCGCATTACCGCCGCTGTTTTATAGAACGCAGCGCACGGGCGAGCGTCGATGCCGATATTGTCATCGCCAACCACGCGCTGGTGATGATCAACGCGGCGCGGGGTCGCGAAGCCGCCAATCGCCCGACGCGGATCGTGTTCGACGAAGGACATCATGTTTTCGACGCCGCCGATTCAACCTTTTCAGCGGCCCTGACCGGTCAGGAAGCGATCGAGCTGCGCCGCTGGGTGATCGGGCCAGAGGGAACAGCGCGCGGGCGACGGCGCGGACTGTCGGCGCGGTTGGCCGATGTGGCGAGTTATGACGAGGCGGGCGCGGCGGCGATTGCGGCGGCGACGGTGGCAGCACAGGCGCTGCCGTCCGACGGGTGGCTGGCACGGATTGCCGAAGGATCGCCATTCGGCCCCGTCGAAACCTTGCTCTCGGCCGTGCGGGGCCTGGTCTATGCCCGCAGCAGCGCCGAGGATGCTGGCTATGGGCTGGAGACCGAAGCCGCCGAACTCGATGGTCCGACGATTGAGGCCGCCGCGAGCGCCGCTGCTGCACTCGATGGCTTGCTGCGCCCACTGGTGGCGCTTGGAAGGCGGCTGGAGGCGGTGCTCGACGATCCCCCCGACTGGCTCGACAGCGCAGCGCGGGCGCGGATCGAAGGAGCCATCGCCTCGCTTGGCTGGCGGCGCGATACCGTCGCGGCATGGCTGGCGATGCTGGCGCGAGTCGGCGGGCCAACCGATCCCGATTTCGTCGACTGGCTCGCGGTGAACCGGATCGAGGGACGCGACATCGACATCGGGCTCCACCGCCACTGGCTCGACCCGACGCGACCCTTTGCCGATGCCGTGCTGAAACCCGCGCACGGCGTGCTGATGACCTCGGCAACGCTGACCGGCGGCGGCGACTGGAGCCACGCGGAGGCGCTCAGCGGGACGAACCACCTCGATCATCCGCCCGCCGTTTTCACGGTAAAAAGTCCGTTCGACTATGTGACCCAGTCCGAAGTGCTGATCGTCACCGATGTGACGCGCGGCGACATGGGGGCGCTCGCCAATGCCTATGCACGGCTGATCGCGGCGTCGGGGGGTGGGACACTAGGGCTGTTTACCGCAATCCGGCGGTTGCGGACGGTACACGCGCGCATCGCCGACCGCCTCGCGCGTGATGGCCTGCCGCTCTATGCCCAGCACGTCGACCCCATCGATACCGGTACACTGGTCGATATTTTCCGCGATGATCCGCGCGCGAGTCTGATCGGTACCGACGCGCTGCGCGACGGGGTGGATGTTCCCGGTAATTCGCTCCGCACCGTCGTGATGGAAGGGATCCCTTGGCCGCGTCCGACGGTGCTCCACGCCGCACGTCGCGCCGCCAATGGGGGCAGCGCGCATGATGATCGCATCGTCCGCGCGCGACTGGCGCAGGCGTTCGGGCGGCTGATCCGGCGCGCGGATGACCGCGGCACTTTTATCATTTTGTCCGCCGCCGTCCCCTCGCGCCTGCTGACCGCGTTTCCAGACGGGACGCCGGTGAGCCGGGTCACGCTCGACGAGGCCGTCGCGCGGGTTTCGTTACGTCTTCCAACCGTCACGCCATTGGTGCATCAGGAGACGCAATGAAGACCCTCACTTTGCTCCGCCACGCCAAATCGGGCTGGGACGACCCGGTTGCCCGCGATTTTGACCGCGCCCTAAATGAGCGCGGCAAGCGCGGAGCCGCCATCGTCGGCACGCATATGAAGCGAATCGGCCTTGAGTTCGACACCGTGGTGTCCTCCCCCGCTGTCCGCTGCGTCGATACCCTCGACGGGGTATGGGAGGGTTATGGCCGGACGATGCACCCCAAATGGGACCGTCGCATCTACCTCGCATCATGTGTGACCCTGCTCGATGTCGTCCATGACCAGCCCGACACCGTCGACCGGTTGTTGATGTGCGGACATAATCCCGGCCTCGAAGACCTGATCCTGATGCTGGTCCCCGACAATTCCGAAGAAGCATTACGCGATGACGTCGAGGAGAAATTCCCGACCGCGAGCATTGCCGAGATGGTTTTCGACGTCGAGCATTGGGCCGATGTTGCGAGTGGCAAGGGACATCTGGCGCGCTTCATCCGCCCGCGCGATCTTGACGCGGCATTGGGGCCGGACGACTGATGCAGCTGCGCCGCGCGGGCGTCGCCGATGCCGCGAAATTGAGCTTGATCGGCTGTGCGACCTTTATCGAGAGCTTCGCCAACGATCATGATGGCGACGAGGTCGTACGCTATTTGGCAAACGACCAGTCGCCCGACTGGTACACCCGCGAACTGGGTAATCCAGCGAAAGCGGCATGGCTGGTCGAGGAGGCGGTCGGCTGCCCGGTCGGCTATGCAATGGCGATCCCTGCCGCGCTGCCCGGCACCGATGCGGCGACCGATTTCGAGCTGAAGCGCATCTACATGCTGTCAAAATGGCACGGCGGTGGCTGGGGCGCGAAATTGTTCAGCGCCGCCGAGGACGAAGCTCGCGCGCGCGGCGCAAAACGGCTGGTGCTCAGCGTCTATGTCGAAAACCTTCCCGCGCAGAAATTCTATGCGGCGCGCGGGTTCGACACCATCGGGCGCTGGGTGTTCGAGGGGTTCGACGCGAGCGAGGATTTCATATTGGCGAAGAGGCTGTCGGAATAATCGATGCGCCCTTCGATAATTAGGTACAGTCCCTAATTATCACCGGCAAGAGCCGTGGCCAGCGACTGCCGGATGCGGGTCAATTCAGCGAGCAGCGAACCAGCTGAAATCGGTGCTGCCGCCACCGGCTTTTCACCGGCCAGCATTTTCTGTGCGCCCTTGATCGTATAGCCGTCGCGGTTAAGCGCGGCGTCGATACGGCGGACCAGTGCCACATCCTCGGGCCGGTAATAGCGGCGATTACCCGCACGGGTCAGCGGGCGGAGCTGGGGAAACCGGGTTTCCCAGTACCGCAGGATATGTTGCGGCACGCCCAGTTCGGACGAGAGTTCGCCGATGGTGCGGAAAGCGCCGTCGCTTTTTATCGTCTCGGCCAAGATGTGGCTACCCCGCCTCGACGATGCGATCGCGCATGATCTGGCTGGCGCGGAAGGTCAGCACGCGGCGTGGCGCAATCGGCACTTCGATGCCGGTCTTGGGATTGCGGCCGATCCGCTGCGCCTTGTCGCGCAAGACGAAGGTGCCGAATCCGGAGATCTTCACATTCTCGCCCTTCGACAGTGATTCGCACATGTGGCGCAAAATACCCTCGACCAACCCCGAAGAATCGGCACGTGACAGCCCGATTTTGCGGTGGATTGATTCCGCGATGTCTGCGCGTGTCAGGTTGCCGATCTTTGTCATTGGTGTCCCCCCCAAGTCCTCTGTTGGCCATCCGGTTTTACTCGGATTGTCCGTATCTTAACCTGCATCGCCGCCCCGTCAAATAAAGGGCAAATTCCGCGCTCACTACCAGCGCAGAACAGCGGCACCCCAAGTAAATCCGCCGCCCATCGCCTCCAGCACGACAATGTCGCCTGACTTGATCCGCCCGTCACGCACAGCGGTGTCGAGCGCAAGTGGTACGGAAGCCGCCGAAGTGTTGGCGTGGTCCGCGACCGTGACGACGACCTTTTCAGGCGCGAGGCCAAGTTTTCTGGCGGTCGCGTCGAGAATACGGGCATTCGCCTGATGCGGCACCACCCAGTCGACATCAGCTGACGTCAGCTTTGCGATGTCGAGAGCCTCACCCATCACGCTCGCCAAATTGGTCACGGCGTGACGGAAAACTTCGCGGCCCTTCATACGGACCTTGCCGACCGTCCCTGTTGTCGAAGGACCGCCGTCAACATAGAGCAGCTGGTTGTGGCGACCGTCGGCATGAAGCTTTGCCGACAACACCCCGCGTCCGGATTCTTCGGTCCCTTCGACCGCACCGAGCACAATGGCCCCTGCGCCATCGCCGAACAGGACGCAGGTCGTGCGGTCCTCCCAGTCGAGGATACGGCTGAATGTCTCCGCACCTATCACGAGCGCATTTGTGGCAGAACCCGCGCGGATCATGCTTTCGGCAATCGAGACAGCGTAGAGAAACCCCGAACAGACGGCACCGACGTCGAACGCGACACAGTCGTCGATGCCCAGTGCTGCCTGTACCAGCGTTGCGCTGGCCGGAAAGGTCTGGTCGGGTGTGGCGGTCGCCAGCACGATCAGGTCGATGTCGGTGGCAGTCATCCCTGCGGAGGCGAGCGCACGGCGGCAAGCCTCGGTCGCCAGAGTCGATGTCGTCTCGCCCTCGCCGGCAATATGACGGAACCGGATGCCAGTGCGCTCGACGATCCAGTCATCGGTGGTATCGACGGTTTCGGCGAGATTTGCGTTGGACACACGATTGACCGGCAAGGCCGATCCCGTGCCCAGAACGGCGGCACGCCTCATTTGCCCCCCGCCGGGCCGGACGAGGCGGCAGTCAGGGCGCGGTGGCCGGCAAAATGGTCGAGATCCTCGGTAATGCGCCGCGTAATGTCGTTGGCAACGAGTTTGGCGGCAACCCCGATGGCGTTCGCCACCCCCTTCACATTGGCACTGCCGTGGCTTTTCACGACAATGCCGTTGAGGCCGAGGAATACGGCACCGTTATGATTGTTCGGATCGAGGCGGTGGCGCAGCAATTCTGTCGCCGGTTTCGAGACGAGAAAGCCAAATTTCGACCGGATCGAGCTGGTAAAGGCAACCCGCAGCAGATCCGTGACGAAGCGCGCAGTGCCCTCCATCGTCTTGAGCGAGATATTGCCCGAAAAACCGTCACAGACGACAACATCGGTTTCGCCGCGTGAAATCTTGTCGCCCTCGATGAAGCCGCCGAATCGCATCGGCAAGTCGGTCGCCTCGCGCAACAGCGCCGCCGCCTCGCGGATTTCCTCGGTCCCTTTCAGTTCCTCGGTCCCGATATTGAGCAGATTGACGCGCGGGTTCTGTAACCCCAGTGCGCAGCGCGCATAGGCCGCGCCCATCACCGCAAATTCGATGAGGTTGCGGGTATCACATTCGGTGTTCGCGCCAAGATCAAGCATGACATGGTCGGTTTCGCCGAGGCTTGGCAGCAGGGCAGCGAGCGCAGGCCGGTCAATACCGGGCATCGTGCGCAGCGCAATTTTGGCCATGGCCATCAGGGCACCGGTATTGCCCGCCGACACGGCGGCGGCGGCCTCACCGGACTTCACAGCGGCAACAGCGAGACCCATCGAGGTGGTTTTTGCACGCCGGATTGCCTGCGTCGGCTTTTCATCGCCGGCGATCACATCATCGGCATGAATGATCAGGGACGTGGCAATCGCGGGATGTGCGACAAGTTCGGCGCGAATCGCGGCTTCGTCACCAACCAGCGAGAATTCGAGAGCGGGCCACTGCGCCTTTGCTAGCGCGGCACCGGCGACCATGACGCCGGGTCCGACATCACCGCCCATCGCATCGATGGCGATTCGCCGGGCTTCTGACACCGCTTGCCCCCGTCCTTTCGACTTACGCGTCGACCGAAACGATCTCGCGCCCGTTATAATGGCCGCAGGCACCGCACAGGTTGTGCGGGCGCTTCAGCTCGCCGCAATTCGGGCATTCCTGATAGGACGCCGGGGTCAAGCTGTCGTGGCTGCGGCGCATGTTGCGCTTCGACGGCGTGGTTTTTCTCTTGGGAACGGCCATGTCTAAATCCTGAAAATCTTAAAGCGGACTCTCGGCGCACTGGGCACGACAACCCGTTGCACTTGGGACAAAACGGCCCGCGAGCGAAGGCGTGCGCCTATACCTATTTGTCGCCGCGTTGCAAGCGCGGGCCGCTCATGCCAAGTGCCGCGGCACAAACGGGGAGGGTTTCAATGACCATATTGCCAATCACGCTGACTGCCGCCGGTGGCGCTGCACTTATCAATCTGTGGCTTGCGATTCGGTGCGGGCGGGTCCGCACCTCGCAAAAGATCAACATGGGCGACGGCGGCAACGAGGCGATGATCGCGGCAATGCGGGCACAGGCGAACCATGTCGAATTTACGCCATTCGTGCTGATCCTGCTTGCGCTGATCGAGCTCGCCTGGGGCAGCCCGATGTGGCTGTGGATCGTGTCGGGGGCCTATCTGCTCGCGCGTGTCCTGCACGGCCTCGGCATGTCGGGGACGTTCAAGGCTGGACGCGGTATCGGCATTCTCGTGACGATGCTCGTTTCGCTTGGCCTTGCAGCCGTGGCGATCGCCATCCCCTATATGGGCGGTAACACCATCACGATGCATGAGGTGCGGCAGGGCTGAAGGGCGCGCTAAGCGTTTGTCAGGCGGGGGCGAGCACGTCATCGGCGACGTAGGGGTTGGTCGCGCGTTCGTGGGCAAAGGTCGACATCGGACCGTGGCCGGGGACAAAATTTGTCTCGCCCCCCAGCGGCCATAACCGCGTGACAATGGCGTCGAGCAGATCCTGATGGTTGCCCATCGGGAAATCGGTGCGGCCAATCGACCCCTGAAACAGGACGTCGCCGACCATCGCGACGCCCGACGGCGCGTGGTGGAACACAACATGGCCAGGGGTGTGGCCGGGGCAATGATACACATCGAGCGTGAGATTGCCGACGGTCACCGTGTCGCCGTTGTCGAGCCAGCGGTCGGGCTCGAAGATTTTGCCGTTGACGCCGTAGCTGCGCCCGTCGTCCTCAAGGCGGCTTATCCAGAAGCGGTCAGCCTCGTGCGGCCCCTCGATCGGCACGCCAAGTTCCTTCGCCAGGGTGCCTGCCTCGCCGCAATGGTCGATATGTCCGTGGGTGATGAGGATTTTTTCGATAGTGACGCCCGCCTGTGCCGCCGCGGCGCGCAACTTGGGCAAATCACCGCCCGGATCGACGAACGCGGCGCGCATGGTCGCGGTGCACCACAGTAATGTGCAATTCTGCTGCAACGGCGTGACCGGAATGATCGCCGCGCGCATGGGGGGATTGGATGTCATAATGGCGACATGGCGCGCGTGTCTGGACGTGACAAGGGGAGACGACCATGCTCGACTGGATTGCGATGATCGCTGCTGCTGCCCTGTCGCCGCCTTTGGCACCCGCTCACCCGCTTGTGATCGCCCATCGCGGCGCGAGCGGGGAGCGACCCGAACATACGCTGGCATCGTACAAGCGCGCCATCGAGCAGGGCGCAGATTTCATCGAGCCCGATCTGGTGATGACCAAGGACCGTGTGTTGGTCGCGCGGCACGAGAACGAGATTTCGGGGACGACCGATGTTGCCGCGCATCCCGAATTCGCCGCGCGCAAGACGACCAAGATCATCGACGGACAGAATTTCACCGGCTGGTTCACCGAGGACTTCACGCTCGCCGAGCTGAAAACCCTGCGCGCCCGCGAACGCCTGCCCGATCTACGCCCGCAGAACCGGCAGTATGACGGGCAGTATGAGATCCCGAGTTTTACAGAGATTCTGGCGCTGCTGAAAAGTGCGAAACGGCACGTCGGGGTCTATCCCGAGATCAAGCATGGCAGCTATTTCGACAGCCTTGGCCTTAACATGGAAAAGCCGTTGCTCGTTGCGCTCAGAAAGGCGGGCTACACCAAGAAAAGCGACCCGGTCTTCATTCAGTCGTTCGAGGTCGGCAACCTCCAGCGACTCCGCAAGGTCACCAAACTCCGCCTCGTCCAGCTGATCGACGGCAGCGGCCACCCCGCCGACCGCCCTGATTTGCCCTCGGCCAATATGGTGACCCCGGCGGGCCTTGCCGATGTCGCACGCTACGCCGACGCCATCGGGGTGACCAAGACGCTGATCGTCCCGCGCGATGGGGCGGGACGGTCGCAGGCCCCGACGACACTGGTTGCCGACGCCCACAAAGCCGGACTGAAAGTCCATGTCTGGACGTTCCGTGCCGAGAACTTCTTCCTACCCGCCGAACTGCGTTTAGGCCGCGAGCAAGACGGGCATGGCGACCTCGCCGCCGAACTCCGCCAGTTTTACGCGCTGGGGATCGACGGTGCGTTCAGTGATTATCCGGGGATTGTGGTCACTTCGCGCTAGAGGAACTAACCGGCTCCAGCACTGCCCCGCCCGGCAGCGCGCCCTTCATCGCGACGGCGGTGGCCTCTGCCCCGCGCATCACGCGCAGAATGTTGCTGCCTGCCAGTTTTGCCAGACTGGCGTCACTCCAGCCACGCCGGATGAGTTCGGCAAGCACCAGCGGATAGCCATCGGCACCGCCAAGCCCCACCACGGCATCGCCACCGATACCGTCGAGATCGCCGCCGAAGCCGACATGGTCATGCCCGGCAAGTCTGACGATATGGTCGATATGGTCGGCGACCAGACCAATCGAAGTCGCGGGCTTGGGATTATCCTTGTCCCACGCGTCGAGCGCTGCCTTGCGGCGTTCGGGTTGGCCGTTGAAGAAAACCTTGCCCCGCGCTTCCTCGGCGGCGCGCACCGCGCTCCAGGTCGTGACCGCCTGCGACAAATGGCCCGGATAGAAGTTGACCATGACCACACCGCCGTTCGCCGGCAGCCGCTTGAGCACGTCATCGGGTACATTGCGCGCCACATCGTTCACGGCACGCACGTCGGAATGCGAGAACATGACGGGGGCCTTGGTCGCGGCGAGTGCATCGACCATCGTTTTGGGGCTGACGTGACTTAGGTCGAGAATCATCCCCAGCCGGTTCATCTCGGCAACAACGCTTTTGCCGAACGGGGTCAGGCCATTGTGCTTCGGGTTGTCCGTCGCCGAATCCGCCCAGTCGTTGTTGAGCGAATGGGTGAGGGTCATATAGCCAACGCCAAGCCCGTGCATCTGGCGCAGGACGGCCAGTGAATTGCCGATCTGGTGGCCGCCCTCCATCCCGATCAGTGACGCGACACGGCCGGTCTTATGGATGCGGACGATATCAGCCGCCGTCGTCGCGAGTTCGAGATCCTTCGGGTAGCGCGCCGCCAGCCGCTTGACGATGTCGATCTGTTCGAGCGTCGCCTGCACGGCCGCGCCGCCAGCGAGTTCGGCGGGCACATAAACCGACCAGAATTGTCCGCCGACCCGCCCCGCGTGCAACCGCGCCATATCGGTCTGGAGCGGTCGGGGCAGCTGGTCACTGTTAGCCGCGACGTCAGTCGTCTCGACCCGAGACGCGTATTTCTCGCGCAATTCCCACGGCAGGTCGTTGTGGCCATCGACCAGCGGGGTTGCCTTCAGGATGCGGTCGATGCGAGCCTGTGTCGCGCTGTCGAGCGGCGGCAGATTGGTCCGGGCAGCGAGTGGCGCGGTCAAAACGAGCGCAGCGAAGGTCATGAAAGTCCCGCAAAACGCCCCCGAAATGCCGACGAACCTTGGCGTTATGGCGGCAGGGCGAGTGGCGGTGTGAGCGGATAATTTGGTCATGACGGCAGCTAAGCACAACGCGGGGGCTGTAGGACAGCGGTTTCTGGCAGGACGGGATTAGCGATTGTAGCGTTCGCTACGTTTTGCTAGTGTATCGCCAATATTTGGAGATCAACCCATGACCCTTCCGACCGATAATGCGCGCCGCGACGGCGCGCCCCTTACCACTTCACAGATCGCGGCGCTCGCCCTTGTCGGGGCTGGCTACTGGTTCGTGGCGGCGCTGGTTGTGCGCTGGACAGCGGCGGGATGGGTCGGAAACGGCATCATGACGGCGGTTGTCTTCATCCTCATCGTTCTGGCGACAGTGCCTGCGCTGTTGATCGGCTATCGCTTAGCGGGGATCAGCCGGGCACAGGCCGCAACCGGGGCCACGGTGATGACCGGCGCGGCAGCGCTGCTCGACGGGGTGGCGCTGACATGGTTTCCGGCACTGTATGGCAACAGCCCTGCGGTGATTCTTGGCGGCGCAGCAGCGATCCTGTGGGGTGCCGGTGTCGCGCTGGTGCTCGGGATGATGCTGGAGCGACGCTAAGCGCCGCGCACGTCCTTGGCCACGGCATCGAGCAGGCCGTTCACAAACCCCTTCTCGCGCGAATCGTAGAAGGCATCGGCGACATCGATATATTCGTTGATGACCGTTTTCACCGGCACGTCCGCGCGGGCGAGCAGCTCATAGGTCGCCACCCGCAGCAGCGCGCGCATGGGTTTGTCGAGGCGGTCAAGGCTCCACCCGGTCGAGAGGCGTGCTGAAATCGCGGCGTCGAGTTCGGCTTCACGCGCGATGCTGCCAGTCACGATGTCGTCGAAAAACGCGACTTCGGCCTCGTTATATTCGATGTCCTCGATGGTCGCGCCCAGCCGGTGCTGGTGGAATTCGTGAAGCAGCTGCGCAGTTGGCGTGCCCTCCATCGAACGCTGGTAACTGGCCTGCACAGCGGCAAGCCGTGCGGCGGAACGTGATTTGGAACGGCTCATACCAAAGTCCTGACTAAAGCCGCGCCCTGACCGATGCAGCGTGCGCGGGCAACCCCTCTGCGTCCGCCAGCGTCGCTGCTGCCGGACCGAGGCGCGCAAGGGCTTGCCCGTCGAGCGCCAGAAAAGACGTGCGTTTCATGAAATCGGTGACCGACAATCCACTGGCAAAACGCGCCCGGCGGCCCGTTGGCAGGACATGGTTAGGCCCGCCAAGATAATCGCCAATGGCCTCGGGCGTGTGGCGGCCAAGGAACACCGAACCGGCATGGCGGACGGACGCGAACAGCGCGTCGGGGTTGGCAACCGCAAGTTCGAGATGTTCGGGCGCGAGCCGGTCAATCAGCGGCGGCGCATCGGACAGGCTGCCGAGCAGGATGATCGCCCCGTGCTGGTCCCAACTCGTGCGTGCCGAGGATTCGGTCGAGAGCGTCGGGAGCAAGGCTTCGACGGCCGCAACGACGGCACCGGCAAACGCGGCATCGTCGGTAATCAGGATCGACTGGCTGGTCGGGTCGTGTTCGGCCTGGCTGAGCAAATCGGCGGCAATCCATGCCGGATCATTATCCGCATCAGCCACGACAAGGATTTCGGACGGCCCCGCAACCATGTCGATGCCGACGCGCCCGTAAAGCTGGCGCTTGGCCTCTGCCACCCAGGCATTGCCGGGGCCGACGATCACATCCACGGGGGCGATACGTGCCGTGCCGTAAGCAAGCGCGCCAACTGCCTGCGCGCCACCGACGCGCCAGATTTCATCGACCCCTGCGATATGCGCGGCGGCGAGCACTGCCTGATTAAGTTCACCCCGTGGCGTCGGCGTCACCATTGCCAGCCGCTCGACGCCGGCAACCTTGGCAGGGAGCGCGTTCATCAGCACCGACGAGGGATAGGCGGCGCGACCGCCCGGGACATAGAGTCCGGCAGCCTCGACCGCCGTCCAGCGCGCGCCCATGCGCGTGCCAGTGGCGTCGGTCCAGTCGCTGTCGGTCGGGCGCTGGCGCGCGTGATAGGCACGGATCCGGTCGGCGGCGAGATCGAGCGCCGCGCGAAGGTCGGGGGCAAGTCTGGTGTAGGCGGTGGCGCACTCGTCACGCGAGATCGACCAACCCATTGAATTCAAATCGAACTTATCGAATTTCTCGGTAAGGTCGATCAGCGCGGAATCGCCCTCTGCACGGACCCGCGACAGGATCGCCGCGACATCGGACGCGACATCGGCATCGGCCTCGCGCCGCGCCTCGACCAGCGCGGTGAAGGCCGATTCAAAACCGGGATCGGAAGCGTCGAGGGTAATCAAGACACGGCCCGCCGGAAGGCCTCGACCACGGGCGCAACATCGTCGCGGGTCTTCATCGCGGCGCGGTTGACGATGACGCGGGCAGACACCTCGGCAATCACTTCGACCTCGACGAGGCCATTGTCCTTCAGCGTCCGTCCCGACGACACCAGATCGACGATGCGGCTCGACAGGCCGAGCGTGGGGGCGAGTTCCATCGCGCCGTTGAGCTTGACGATTTCGGCCTGCACCCCGCGCGCCTCGAAATGCTTGCGAGTAAGGTTGGGATATTTAGTCGCGACGCGGACGTGGCTCCATCTGCGCGGATCGTCGGTTTCGGCCATGCCGGCCGGCTCGGCGACCGAAATGCGGCAGCGCCCAATGCCCAGATCAACCGGGGCGTACAGCTCGGCATAGTCGAATTCGTCGATCACGTCGGAGCCGACCACGCCGATCTGCGCTGCCCCGTGGGCAACAAAGGTCGCGACATCGAACGCGCGGACGCGGATCAGATCGACGTTGGGGCGGTTGGTGGCGAAACGCAGCCGCCGGTCATCCTCATCGCCAAAACCCTCCTCCGGCACCAACCCCGCGCGCGCCATCACTGGTAGCACTTCGGTCAGAATACGCCCCTTGGGCACGGCGATTGTCAGCATGGCAGTCATAGCGTCGCCGCGACTAGCGTTCGCTGTCCTCAAGGGCAATCGCCGTGCGCCGGTCGAGCCACGGCGTCCACCGCCGCCAGCCGCCATTGAGCGAGAACCATTCCCACAGCGCGGTAGCGATCAGCGCGCCAGCCGCTGCCGCCCCGAGGGTCAACGGTTCCCAGTGGCGCAACCAGCCGGTGATCCCGATCCCCACCAACAGCCCCACGCCGATGAAGTGCGACAGTGGCGGCAGCGGACGGTCGGCGGTCATCCATTTAAATGCCTGATTGCCGAGCAGAAACAGGAGCGGGCCGCCACAGGCGACGAGGATGAAGCCAATTGACGCGTGGTGGCCCACCGGATGGGCCAACATCATTTCGTCGGCGACCGCCGTCACGACGATCCCGGCGACAATGGGCATGTGCAGATAGGTATAGGCATTGCGGGCCAGCCGACCGGCCTGCGCCTCGTGTTCGATGGCTTCGCCGCCACGCTTGGCCCCGACGTCGAAGTAAATCCACCACATGATCGCGCTGCTGGCGAAGCTGACCGCAAAGGCGGCGATGGTCGGGGCATCGGGCGTCAGTTCGGCGAAAGTGGCACCGGTGACGAGAATCGTCTCGCCAAGCGCAATGATGATGAACAGCGCACAGCGTTCGGCCATATGGCTGCCCGAAATGTCCCAATCGTCGATGCGCGACTTGCCAAGGACCGGCGTGTGGAAGAATAGCGACGGCCCCGCATATTCGACCGCCAGCGCGCCTGCCCAGAACAGCAAGCGCCATTCGGCGTCGGCAAACGACCCGGCCACCCACAGCGGCACGGACAGCACGAAATAGAAAGTGATCCGCAAAAAATTGCGGACGCGCGCCGGATTATGGCCGCGTGCCAGCCACGCAATCCACAGGGTGCGGGCGAGTTGCATAGTGACATAGGCGGCGGCGAATACCCAGCCGCTGCCCTCGAACGCCTTGGGAATAGCCGACGCCAGCACCAGCCCACCGAGCATCATCGCAATCAGCAACCCGCGCACGGCACCGCGTTCGGGGTCGAGCCAGTTGGTTGCCCAGCTGGTATAGATCCACAACCACCAGACCGCGAGAAAGAGCACGAGCGTCTCGAAAGCGCCACGCACGGTCAGGTGATCGACCAGCCCATGCGACAATTGGGTGATCGCAAAGACAAAGATCAGATCGAAGAACAGTTCGATCTCGGTGACGCGGGCGCTGTCAGCGGACTCGCGAACCCGGAACAAACTACGGCGGCTTTCGACGGACATGGACTTGTTCTACGAGACATGGGCGGGAGGGCAAGCAATGACATTCGACGAAGCCATGGAATTTCAGGCGGCGTTTTGCGACGGCAGTGGCGCGCCGGCGACCGCGCAGGTGTGTCGGTCGCTGGCAGCGGGGCTGGACCGGTCTACCGCAACGGGGCGACGGGTGATCGACTGGTCGGGCGACTACATCCGCGACGCGCTGCCCCTTCGGCTGGTGGCACCCTATCATGCGCTGTTTCGCAAGCGTGAGATCGCCGCCTTTGACACGCCCGAGGCAATTCACGCTGCAACTGCCGCGCACGATGGCTGGATCGCCGACTGGCTCGATGGCCCGCCGCAGACCAACGAACCGGCGCGTTCGGCCACATTCATGGCGGCATTGTTGGTGCTGGCCGAACGGTTCTCCCTACCGTTCGAGCTGCTTGAAATCGGGTCGAGCGCGGGGCTGAACCTGCTGATCGACCGCTATCGCTATGATCTGGGCGGCCGCACTGCCGGGTCCGAGGACTCGCCGGTACTCATCGAACCCGAGTGGCGCGGCAACCCTCCACCCGTAGCCGATGTCCGATTCGCCAGCGTGCGCGGCGTCGATATCGCGCCTATCGACGTGACCGATCCGGCAGCCGCAGAGCGGCTGATGGCCTATATCTGGATCGACGCCCCCGAACGGACGGCGCGTGTTGCAGCGGCGATCCGAATGATCGGCGAACGCCCGGTCGATATGGTGCAGGGCGACGCCGCCGACTGGGTCGAGGCGCGGCTGGCCGAACCGCAGGCTGCGGGGACGTGCCGCGTCCTGATGCATTCGGTGGTCTGGCCGTACCTAGACGAGGGGCGACGAGCGAGGATCATCGCGGCGCTCGAAACTGCGGGCACACGAGCAACGCCACAGACCCCGCTCGCGTGGCTGCGGATGGAATGGGACAGCGGACACACCCCGCACCGGATCAGGCTGAAGACGTGGCCGAGCGGCGAGGATGTTAACCTTGGGGACTCGCATCCTCACGGTGCATGGATCGAGTGGCTTGCGTGATCGGCGCTGCCGCCGCACAGGACGTCATGAGCCAAGCCCCCTTTGCCGCCAAGCATCCGACCGAAACGACCACCCACGGCATCACCCTGACCGACGATTATTCGTGGCTGCGCGATCCCGATTATCCGCAGATCGAAACGCCGGCGATCCTCGACTATCTGAAGGCAGAGAACGCGCATTTCGAGGCAGCGATGGCCCCGCACCAACCGCTGATCGACACGCTGTTCACCGAGATGAAGGGCCGCATCAAGGAGGATGATGCGAGCGTCCCGTCGAAGGATGGCGAGTGGTTTTACTGGCGCGCGTTCGAGACTGGCGGGCAGTACCGCAAATGGTGGCGGCGGCCGGTTGCAGGCGGTCCTGACGAGCTGGTCCTCGACGAACCGGCGCTGGCCGAGGGCAAGGAATATTTCCGGCTTGGCGCGCTGACGCTGAGCGAGGACGGGCGCTGGCTGGCCTATGCCGTTGACGACAATGGTTCCGAACGCTTCACCGCGCACATCCGCGACCTCAGCACCGGCGAAAAACTGGCCGATGTGATCCCTGAAACCATGGGCGCACTCGTCTGGAATGCCGATGCGACGATGCTGGTTTACGGGCAGGTCAACGACCAGTGGCGCATCGATACGGTCAAGCTCCACCGCATCGGCACGCCGGTTGCCGACGACGTCACGCTCTACCACGAGGATGACATCGGCTATCAGTGCGGGCCGGGCATGACCCACGACCGCCGCTGGATTGCGGTGGCGACCGGCGACAACACAACGTCCGAAGTCCGCCTGCTGCCCGCCGATAATCCGCTGGCCACGCCGCTGCTGGTCCGGGCGCGTCAGGCGGGTATCGAATATGATGTCGAGACCCACGACGACACTTTGTTCATCGTCACCAATGATACCGACACCAATTTCCGGCTGGTCACCGCCCCGGTTTCGGACCCCGGCACCTGGACCGAGCGGCTAGCCCCGCGCGCCGATTTCTATCTGAATGATGTCAGCGCATTTGCCGGTTTCTTCGTGGTCGAGGGGCGCGAAAACGGCCTCGATCAGGTTGAAATCCACCAGTACGACGGGTCGGGCGTGACGCGAATCCCCTTTCCCGAGGCGAGTTATTCGGCGGGACTCGACGAGAATCCCGAATGGGACGTGACCACGCTGCGACTGTCGTACGAATCGATGATTTCGCCGTCGCTGACCGAGGAATATGACGTCGCGACGGGGGCGCGGACGACGCTGAAAGTCCAGCAAATCCCCAGCGGATACGACAAAACCAAATACGCGACCGAACGGCTGAGCATCACCGCGCGCGACGGCACCGCGATCCCGGTGTCGGTCGTTTATCCGGCAGACTTTCCCAAGGACGGCAGCCGTCCGCTCTATCTCTACGGCTATGGCGCTTACGGCATCGCCATTCCGCCGGGATTTTCGACCGGGCGGCTGAGCCTGCTCGACCGGGGCTTTGCCTTTGCCGTCGCCCACATCCGTGGCGGCGACGATCTGGGCCAGCAATGGCAGCTCGACGGCAAGCTCGACAAGCGCTGGAACGCGTTCACCGATTTCGTCGATGTCGCGAAAGGGCTGTGCGCGGCGGGCTTTTCGTCACCGGGCAAGGTCTGCGCGGCAGGCGGGTCGGCGGGCGGCGAGCTGATGGGTGTCGTCATCAACACCGATCCCGAACTGTGGGGCGCAGTCGCGGCGCATGTGCCGTTCGTCGATGTACTCAACACGATGCTCGACGAGACGCTGCCGTTGACGCCCGGGGAATGGCCTGAATGGGGCAATCCCATCGAGGACAAGGCCGCGTTTGACCTGATCCGCAGCTATTGCCCGTACCAGAATGTTGCGGCGCAAAATTACCCGCCGCTGCTGGTGACGGCGGGCCTCACCGATCCGCGCGTGACCTATTGGGAGCCGGCAAAGTGGACCGCGAAACTGCGCGAGCTGAAAACCGATTTCAACCCGCTGCTGCTCAAAACCAATATGGGCGCGGGACATGGCGGAAAATCGGGGCGGTTCGAATCCTTACGCGAAACGGCGGAGGAGTTTGCGTTCTTCCTGTGGCAGATGGGGCTGGCGTGAGTTTCACACGCATTTTCACCGCTGTGCCCGAAGACATCGACGAGCTGGGACACGTCAACAATGCGGTGTGGGTGCGCTGGATTCAGGACATGGCGACCGCGCACTGGGCAGCGCAGGCAAGCCCTGAACATATCGAGAAATACGTCTGGGTCGTGGTGCGGCACGAGATCGACTATCGTGGCAACCTCAAAGTCGGCGAGAGCGTCGAGGGGCGCACGTGGATCGACGGTCCGCCGACGGGGGCAAAGTTTGATCGCCATGTCGCGTTTATGAAAGACGGGCGGACGCTGGTTCAGGCCAAGACGACTTGGGCGATCATCGACAAGACGACGCAGCGGATATTGCGCGTGCCCAAGGATGTTAGCGCGCGGTTTTTGGGTGCCGCGACATGACAAGGCCGCAATCGCGACTATATCGACGCGTATGAACCGACTGTTTGCCTCGATCCACGACGTGTCGCCACGCTTCGAGCCACAGGTCGATGCGCTGTATGACCGACTGTCGGGGCTGCTCGGCAGTCCCCGCATGGCGATGCTGGTGGTGCCCGATTTCGAGGATGATGCGCCGCTGAGCGCGAACCCGGCCTATGCCGCCAAGCTGCGCGGCTGGGCGGATGCGGGGGTGGAGATGTTCCTCCACGGCTGGTGCCACCGCGACGACGCGAAAGTGCGCGGCTTTATG
>JANNCK010000210.1:0-9145 GCA_031386545.1 Sphingomonadales bacterium | reverse complement strand
GCGCGGAACTGACCATCGAGACGGACAGCGCGGGCGTGCGGACAATCTCGATCCGGGGCGAGGCCGAGTTGCGGCCGCAGAATATCATCGTACCGGGTGATCCGTCTTCCGCTGCGTTTGTGACGGTTGCGGCGCTGCTGGTGCCGGGTTCGTCGGTGACGATTACCAATGTCGGTATGAACCACACCCGCGCGGGTCTGTACAAGGTACTGCGTGACATGGGCGCAAACATCACCCTTGCCCAGCAACGCACTGTCGGTGGCGAACCGGTTGCCGACCTGACCGTAACCCATTCCGCGCTAAACGCCATTGAGGTGCCGCCCGAAATCGCGCCGACCATGATCGACGAATACCCGATATTGTTCGTCGCCGCCGCACTCGCCAAAGGTCGCACCGTGATGCGCGGGATCGAGGAGATGCGCGTCAAGGAATCCGACAGGATCACCGCGATGGCAACTGCGCTGACTGCGTGTGGCGCGCGGGTGCAGGAATTGCCTGACGGGTTGATCGTCGAGGGTACTAGCGGCGAGTTGCTAGCAGGCGGCGCGACCGTCGCCACGCACCTCGACCACCGCATCGCGATGAGCATGACGGTTGCCGGCCTTGTTTGCCGTAACGCCGTCACTGTCGACGATATGTCGCCGGTCGCCACCAGCTACCCGGAGTTTGAAGCCAACCTGCACGCGTTGGGCGTAGCATGACGCCCCTTATCGCCGACATCATCGGGCTGTGTGGCAGCGTGATTTTCATTGGCGCGTTCGGCTATGCCAATGTGTCGCCGTCGATGGACAAAGTGCTGTTTAACGCACTGAATTTGGTCGGTGCCGCGCTGTTGCTGGTCTCGCTGTCGGTCCATTTCAATTTGGCAGCAGTGGTGCTTGAGGCGGCATGGGCGTGTATCGCGCTGGCGGGGCTGGTCTCGGCCCTGAACGCGCGTAGGAAAAAGACATGATTATCGCTGTCGATGGCCCCGCGGCGTCAGGCAAGGGCACGATTGCCCGCGCGCTGGCCGAACACTTTGACCTACCCCAGCTCGACACGGGCCTGCTTTACCGTGCGGTCGGCCTGTCAGTGCTGCGCCACGGCGGCGACCCGGCGCACGAGATCGATGCGCTGCGCGCTTGCGGGTTCAGCGACGCAATGCTCCACGATCCCGAAATCCGCTGTGAAGCGGCATCGCGCGCTGCATCGGTCGTTTCGGCGCATCCGGCGGTGCGAACGGCATTGCTTGAACGGCAATTGGCCTTCGCCGCTCAGCCGGGAGGTGCCATCCTTGACGGTCGCGACATTGGCACGGTGATCGCCCCAGATGCCGATGCGAAGCTATTCGTCACCGCGACGCCCGAAATCCGTGCCAAACGGCGGTTTGCCCAGCTGGTCGGTGAGGGCAGCCATGTCGAATATGGCCATGTCCTGACCGATATTACAGACCGTGATGCCCGTGATTCGGGGCGTAGTGCGGCCCCCCTGCGGCAGGCCGACGACGCCGACTTGCTCGACACGACCGATTTGGATATACGCGCAGCCGTCCGCCGGGCGATTGCTTTGGTGGAGGCTCGGGTAAATCCCTAGAGCGCGACGGGCTATCGCCGGTCGCGCTTTTTGCTTTGCCCGCCCTCTATCCAGCATTGTCAGGGGGATGCCGTGCCGACATCCGGTCGTCGCGGCACTCTGGTCAAAGACCGCCGGACACAACCGGCTGGCCGGAAAATATCGATACAGGAATACCTATTTTATGGCGACAGCCGCACTCCCGACCCGCGACGATTTCGCGGCCCTCCTTGAAAAAACCCTCGGTGTCGACGGCACCTTTGAAGGGAAAGTGGTCAAGGGCATTGTTACCGCCATTGAAAACGACCTTGCGGTCATCGACGTCGGGCTCAAGTCCGAAGGCCGCGTCCGGTTGAGCGAATTTGCCGCTCCCGGTCAAAAAGCAGATCTTAAAGTCGGCGACGAAGTCGAAGTGTTCGTTGACCGCGTCGAGAACATGCACGGCGAGGCCATGTTGTCACGCGATCGTGCCCGCCGCGAAGCTGCGTGGGACAAGCTGGAAACCGAATTTACCAAGTCGGCCCGCGTTGACGGCGTCATCTTTGGTCGCGTCAAGGGTGGCTTCACCGTCGATCTCGACGGCGCTGTTGCCTTCCTGCCCGGTTCGCAGGTCGACATCCGTCCAGTTCGCGACGTTCAGCCGCTGATGGACATCCCGCAGCCCTTCCAGATCCTCAAGATGGACCGCAAGCGCGGCAACATCGTCGTGTCGCGCCGCGCGATCCTCGAGGAAAGCCGTGCCGAAGCACGCACCGGCCTGATCTCGACGCTCAGCGAAGGCCAGATCATCGACGGCGTCGTCAAGAACATCACAGACTATGGTGCGTTCGTTGACCTCGGTGGCATCGACGGCCTGCTCCATGTCACCGACATGAGCTACAAGCGCGTCAATCACCCGTCCGAAATGATCAACATCGGCGACACGGTGAAGGTGCAGATTGTCCGCATCAACAAGGACACGCAGCGCATCTCGCTCGGGATGAAGCAGCTTGAGAGCGATCCGTGGGAAGGCGCAGAAGCCAAATACCCGATCGGTGCCAAGCTGTCGGGCCGCGTCACCAACATCACCGAATATGGTGCCTTCGTCGAGCTGGAGCCGGGCATTGAAGGCCTGGTCCATGTCAGCGAAATGTCGTGGACCAAAAAGAACGTCCACCCCGGCAAAATCGTTTCGACCAGCCAGGAAGTCGAAGTCATCGTGCTCGAAGTCGACAGCGAAAAGCGTCGCGTGTCGCTTGGCCTCAAGCAGGCGATCTCCAATCCGTGGGAGCAGTTCGCTGCTGACCATCCAGTGGGCTCGACCGTCGAAGGTGAAGTCAAGAACTCGACCGAATTCGGCCTGTTCATCGGCCTTGATGGCGACGTCGACGGCATGGTCCACATGTCCGACATTGCGTGGGGCATTTCGGGCGAAGACGCTCTCAACCTGCATCGCAAGGGCGAGACTGTGCAAGCCATTGTGCTGGCCATCGAAGCCGATAAGGAGCGCATCTCGCTCGGTATGAAGCAGCTTGAAAAGGGTGCACCTGCCGTTGCAGTTGCCGGTGCCGCCCCGACGAGCAGCGCCAGCGTCAACAAGAATGCTATCGTGACAGTCACTGTTCTCGAAGTCCGTGATGGCGGCCTCGAAGTCCAGATCGGCGACGACGGCGCGACCGGCTTCATCAAGCGCAGCGACCTTGGTCGTGACCGCGATGAGCAGCGCGCCGAACGCTTCCAGACCGGCCAGAAGTTCGATGCGATGGTTACCGGATTCGACCGGTCGAAGAAGCCGACCTTCTCGATCAAGGCTATGCAGATGGCCGAAGAGAAGCAGGCTGTGGCGCAATATGGCTCGTCCGATTCGGGTGCGTCACTCGGCGACATCCTCGGCGAGGCTCTGAAGGCACGCGAACCCAAGGCATAAGCGCCTGATTCGGTTCGTGAACGTAACAAACTAGCAAATGGGCGGTATCTGGCTTGCGCTTGGTGCCGCCCACGCTAGACTAATTCCCGCACCGCCCGTGTGTGATGAGTTTGGGCAGTTGCGCGCACCCTTCCCCGTTCCGGGGTGGGCCAGCGGGGAAACGCCTTGATCCGATCTGAACTCGTCACGCAACTGGCCGCCGATAATCCCGGCCTGATCGTCCGCGATATCGAAGCTATCGTCGATTGTTTCTTCGACGATATGGTCGAACAGCTTGCCGCCAATGGTCGCATCGAGCTGCGCGGTTTCGGTACATTTTCAACCCGGGCACGCGACGGTCGCACCGGTCGCAACCCTCGCACCGGCGACTCGGTCGATATCGCGTCAAAGCGCGTCCCCTATTTCAAGCCCGGCAAAGAAATGCGCGACCGCCTGAACGTCTGAAGAGCTCTGATGGCTTGACATGCCCGTGCCGACGCCCTTGGGAACGTCTATGCGGACGTGGCGAAACCGGCAGACGCAGCGGACTTAAAATCCGCTTCCCGTTTGGGAGTGTGGGTTCGAGTCCCACCGTCCGCACCAACGAGCATATCATCCAGGCGCAGGCAAAGGTTGCTAACGGCACTCATCCCACTTTGGCGTGCTGACGGTTTAGCAAGCTGCTAGCCAAAGCCGCGCTGAGTTGACATCTATTGCATATGAAAATCCCAGCGCCCCTTCCATTGCCCGCTATGGTTACGCCCCCGGCCACGCCCACTTCCTATGATGTCGCGCAGCGCGCTGGTGTATCGCAATCTGCGGTGTCGCGTTGTTTTCGCCCTGGCTCCAGCATTGCACCAAAAACGCGCGCGCGCGTGATCGCAGCCGCACGCGAGCTGGGGTATTTTCCCAATGCCATGGCCTCGGGGTTGATTACGAAGCGTTCGAATCTCGTCGCGGTTCTCATTTCGAACCTCACCAACCTCTATTATCCCGAAGTACTCGCCGAAATCACGCGGCGCCTGTCCGACCGGGGGATCCGCGTCCTGTTGTTCGCGTTGCAAGCCGAAAGCGACGTCGATGCGATGCTAGACCAAGTCTGGCGCTATCGTGTCGATGGGGCAATCGTTGCCGCACGGCTGTCTCCGGCCCAGCTGCGCGATTTTGCCCGTCACCGCGTGCCGATAGTGCTCTACAACCGTTTTGGCGAAGGCGAGCCAGTGCCAAGCGTATGCTGTGATTCGGTCGGCGGCGAACGCCAGTTGGTCGAACGACTGGTTGCGGCGGGACATGATGTGTTCGGGATCATTGCAGGTCCCGACGACAGCTATGTCAGCCAGGAGCGTGTGCGCGGCGCGCAGCAACGGCTGCGCGAACTGGGGCGAGAGGCGCTACTTGTTAAAGGCGCGTTCGATTATGAAAGCGGCGAGATCGGGCTGCGCGCGTTGATGGCGATGACCGACCGCAAGCTCGATGCTCTGATCTGCGCCAACGACCTGATGGCGATCGGTGCGATTGACTGCGCACGCACGCAATTCGGCATCCGCGTCCCGCACGATTTGTCGATTGTCGGTTTCGACGGCGTCGCACCTGCGATGTGGTCGAGCTACAACCTCACGACGGTGCGCCAGCCCGTACGAAGAATGACCGAGGCCGCCGTATCGATGTTGATGGAACGCATCGACGACCCCGAATTGCTCCCCGAAGTACGGACCTTTGCCGGCAAGTTTATCGACGGAGCGTCGGCGCGGCTCGAAAGCCGCCCCGACGTGTCCGTAGCCTAGAACTTCACGCTACCGCGCAGACCGAACAAGCGTGGCGGTGCGTAGCTGGCTTGCAGGTTTCCGCCACCGCCATAGACGAAGCGCGTCGCGGTCGCACGGTCAGTCACGTTTGTCACGAATGCCTGTAGGGAGAAGCGCTCGTCATATTCCCATGTTAGGCGCAGGTCGAGCTTGGCGAATGCGGCCTGCCGGTCAAGGACCGAATTAATCGCCTGCCCGAAGAAGGCGCCCGAGAAGTTCAGCTGCGCATAAGGCGATAATTTGCCTGCGCTGCCCAGATCGATGTCGTACTGGACTGACACTGAGCCAGAGTATTCGGGTGAATGCGCGATACGGTTACCCGCCAAATTGCAACCAAAAGCTGCCCCCGGCTGGCCGACACCGCCGGTGCCGGGGATCAGGCCGCAATCATAGCCGACCGCGAACAGGCGGCGTTGTCCGGCAGGGGCAATTGTAACGCCATTGACGATGGTTGCCGGAGCTGCTGCATCAGCAACCAAGATGCTTGTACCGAACGGGGCAGCGGCCTGATTGTATTCAGTGTACCGCGCATTGAGATACGAGAAGCTTGCATTAAATGTCAGTTCGTTAACGGGACGCCAGACCGCTTCCAGCTCTGCACCATATGACCGCGCTTTGCCGCTGTTCTCGATGATCGACAACGTGGTGTTGCCAACCGGAATCTGGCGTTGTTCCTGTAGGTTGCTGTATTTGTTGTAAAATGCCGACAGGTTCAGCTGCAGTGTGTTGTCGAAGAAACGGTTTTTTGACCCGATTTCGAACGCCGTTACCGTTTGCGGCGCAAACGTTTCACGGCCGAGCGCAGCAGCGGCCTGACTGCCGTTGAAACCGCCCGAGCTGAAGCCGGTTGAGACAGACGCATAGAGCAGATTGCGGTCGGTGACCTGATAATCGAGGCCGACGCGCCACGTCACTTTTTCGAATCTGGCGGTGTTAAACGTTGCACCATTGAACGACGCTGTGTTCGAGGCGAGACACTGGAACCCTGGTTGTGGGAGCGGGACCGTGGTGTAAGTGCAATTGGTTGCCCCGCCGCGCACACCGAACGAACTTTCCGGAATCGGGCCGGTCGCCAGCGTAATTGCGGTGCCATCAGGCGCGCCACCGACCAGCGGCAGGGCGGCATTGGCATTGGCGAACTGGAAATCCTTGCTGTCGCGCGTCCAGCGGATGCCACCAGTCAGCTTCAACTGCTCGGTCAGCTTGTAGCTGGCCTGCCCATAGAACGCGAGCGAGCGGGTTTCGGCGCGGAGTTGCTGATAAAATCCACCAGCCTGAGGGCGGGTGATGTTCGGCGTGACATTGCGGATGATCTGCGGAAGCTGCTGGCTGATAAACGTGCCGTTGAGCTTGTCCTTGAAGTAATAGGCACCCACAACATATTCGAGCGGTCCGTTTCCATTCGACAGCAGTTGCACTTCTTGGCTGAACGTTTTCGCAGAAGTGAACTGGTAATCGATCCCGATCTGGTTGCCCGAGAAATCATTGTCTTGCGTGCGCGTCGTCTTGAAATCGTTAAATCCGGTGATCGATTTCAGCGTAACCGGGCCAAAATCATAGGCAATATTCGCAGTACCGCCAAAGTTTTTGAGATTAAGCACGCCGCGATAATCATTGTCGATCAGGTACGGATCGTTCGGTGCGAACAACGGCACACCCGCATCGATCGTCAGTGGTGCATCGACGATTCCGTCGCGATTGCCGCCCCGCGTGTTGAGGATCACCGGGGTTGCATTGAAAAGCTGCTGGTTGCTCGGCACATGAAAATAACTGCCAACCAGCTTGTAGCCGAACGCTGAACCACCCTGCCCGCCGCGCGTCGCATAGTCGATCTTGAACGTCGCAGTGAAGCGGTCGTCGGGCTTGAACATGATCGAGCCGCGCAGATAGGTGTTGTCATCGTCGAACAGATTGCCGCCGGTCGGGTTGACGTTCTTCACATAGCCGTTTGATTTCTCGTAGCCGCCAGCAAGGCGCACTGCGACCGTCTCACCTAGCGGTGCATTGACGTAACCGGTAACGCGCACCTGTGCGTTCGAACCAACTGTGACGTCGCCGCCACCCATGAACTTGCTGACCGAGGGCTGTGCCGTGACAATCGAGATGTTGCCGCCGAAAGTATTACGCCCGTAGAGTGTCCCCTGCGGCCCACGCTGGACCTCGACGCGCTCAAGATCGACGAAGCCCAATGTCGCCTGAGAAGAGCGCGACTGGTAAATGCCATCGATGAAAAAACCAATGGTCGTGTCTGCGTTAACATCGACGCTCTCGGTGCGGACGCCGCGGATGGCGGGGCGGGCATCAACGCCCGACCGACCGAAAGTGAAGCCGGGGACGAGCCCTTCAAGGCGCGAGACGTCTGTCAGACCTTTTTCGGCAATCTGCTTTGCGCCGAATGCCGACACAGAAATCGGCACGTCCTGAAGGTTTTCCTCGCGGCGCTGCGCAGTGACGACGATTTCGGCGATGCCAGCGTTGGCGTCAGCGTCTGGGGCTGCAACCTGAGCCAGCGCTGTGCCGGGCAACAGCGCAACAGCGAGCGCAACGAGAGATACGGGCGCAATACGGCGCGCGCTACGATATGATGCAAAACGGATAGCAGTCATCTGGTCAGCCCCCTTGTACATGGCTTTTATCAGCAATGATCACATATTAGGGTGGAAAAAAGCGTTTTGCAATCGCAGTCAATATTTTTCGTCAAGTGTGGCAGATTTTCCTACATCTCTACGAAATCGCTTCATGTTTTCGCTTAGTTTATGGTTGATTTGGGCTTAGCTTGCAATTGCATCCGTCAGCATTCATGTTGAAAAACGCAGGGGGAGCCGAGCTTGGCCAGTACATCTGAAAACGCATCATGGATCGACGCAGCTGACCTGTCGGCTGCGCGGCGCTTCACCGCGCTCGGCTTTCTGTTGGTCGCGTATTTTTGTTACGCTTGGTCTTGGAACACCGTCGATATCCTGCGTCCTTATATCAAGGAGAGCCTGAACCTGTCGCTGACCCAGTCGGGGTCGCTCTATACGCTGCAATCGGTTGGCGCGATTGTTGGTGCGGTCGTTATGGGGCAGGTTGCCGACAAGATCGGACGACGCAACGCGCTCAGCATTTCGATGGTTGGCTATGGCACCGGCATTCTCGCTGCCCTGCTCGTCGCCGATTACACGCAGCTGATATTCCAGCGCGCCTATCTCGGCTTTTTCATGGGGTCGATGTTCCCGATTGCGGTCGGCATTTATTCAGGCCTGTTCGCGCGTGACGTGCGCGGACTGGTCGCGGGTTTCGTACTTGGCACCTACAATGTTGCGGTAGCGGCGCTTGGCTTTCTGTCGGCAGCGGCGTTTCGCGCCGGTTATGACTGGAAAGTGCTGCTGTGGATTGGCGTAGTCCCCGTCGCATTGTCGCTGTTTGCGCCGCTGTTCATCCCCGACGACCGCAAACTGATTCCGATGGACGGTATCGCCGACGGCCAGACGGTGGCCAAGGCCAAGCTTCCCATTGCAGAACTCTTTGCCCCCGGGGTTGCGCGCCAGACAATCTTACTGGCGACGATGGCCGGTCTGAATTTCTTTGCTTATCAGGCATTTACTGGTTGGGCGACGACCTATCTCAAAACTGTCCGAAACATTCCCGATACGGTTGTAGGCGATGTGCTTGGCTGGCAGTTCGTCGGCGCGGCACTTGGCGGCCTCGTGTGGGGCTGGATCAGCGACCGGCTGGGACGGCGCGCTGCGGCTTGGGGTTTCATTGCAGCGGCTGCGATTATCCCGGTCTATTTATTCGTCCCGATGGGCGTCACTCTGCTTCAGATTACCGGCTTTGCCTACGGCATCATGTTGTCGTGCAGCGCGATCTGGGGGCCATGGCTGTCAGAACTTTACCCGCCGCATCTGCGCTCAACTGCCGC
>JANNCK010000202.1:0-4381 GCA_031386545.1 Sphingomonadales bacterium | reverse complement strand
AGACCGATTTCCCCATGAAGGCGGGTCTGCCCCAAAAGGAACCCGGCATTCTCGCCAAGTGGCAGGCGGACGGGGCGTACCAACAACTCCGCGCCGCGCGCAAAGGCCGCGAAAAGTTCATCCTGCATGACGGCCCGCCCTATGCCAATGGCGACATGCACATCGGCCATGCGCTCAACCATATCCTGAAGGACATGGTGTGTCGGACGCAGAATCTGCTGGGCAAGGACGCGCCGTACGTGCCCGGCTGGGACTGCCACGGCCTGCCCATCGAATGGAAAGTCGAAGAGGCGTATCGCAAGAAAAAGCTGAACAAGGACGAGGTGCCCGCGCCCGAGTTCCGCGCCGAGTGCCGGGCGTACGCGCAAGGCTGGGTCGATACGCAGCGCGAACAGCTCAAGCGGCTGGGCATCAACGGCGACTGGGACAATCCCTATCTGACGATGGATTTCGACGCCGAGGCGACGATCGTCCAGGAACTGATGAAGTTCGCGACCAGCGGCCAGCTTTATCGCGGCGCCAAGCCGGTGATGTGGTCCCCGGTCGAAAAGACCGCGCTGGCCGAGGCCGAGGTCGAGTACGAGGACATCGTCTCGACGCAGATCGATGTGGCGTTCGAGATCGTGGAATCGCCGATCCCCGAACTGGTCGGCGCGCATGCCGTGATCTGGACGACGACGCCGTGGACGATTCCGGTGAACCAAGCTTTGGCTTATGGGCCGGAGGTTGAGTATAGCGTTGTGGAACTGGAAGGTTTCACCCAGTATTTGGATGTTGCCGAGATAACCTTTGCTGCCCTTAACGACCACGAATCTCTTCCTCCATTTTTACGGAGTCGAAAGTTCGTCGTCGCATCAGAATTGATGGAGGCGTTTCGTTCTCGCATCGAACGATTGCACGACAGCGTTGTGCTTGGCTTGAACTTGCAACGACAGGTGAAGGTTACAGCTGAAGCGACTGTAAAACTGTCTGGCGCCGACCTCGCCGGCACCATCGCCCGCCACCCGATGCACCATCTTGGCGGGTTCTTTGCCAAGCCCCGCCCCTTTCTGCCCGGCGATTTCGTCACCACCGAACAGGGCACCGGCCTCGTCCATATGGCACCCGACCATGGCGAGGACGATTTCGACCTGTGCAAGGCCAACGGCATCGATCCGGTCTTCGCGGTCGAGGGCGACGGGAAATACCGCGCCGACTGGGCGTGGCTCGGCGGGCAAGGCAGCGTCATCAACGCGAAGTTCACCGCGCCCGACGGCCCGATCTGCGAAGACCTACGCGCGGCGGGCGCGCTGCTCGCGGCGACGGCGGATTACAAGCACAGCTATCCGCACAGCTGGCGGTCGAAGGCCAAGGTCATCTTCCGCGCTACGCCGCAGTGGTTCATCCCGGTGGATGCGCCGATGGAAGGGAAGAAAGAAGGCCTTCGACAAGCTCAGGCAAGTCGGGTGGGGGGCGATCTCCCAACCACCGACTTGGCTGAGCCTGTCGAAGCCCCTTCTTCTACCCTCCGCGAAACCGCCATTGCCGCCATCGCGGCCACGCGCTTCATCCCCGAAAAGGGCCGCAACCGTATCGGCGCGATGGTCGAGGGCCGCCCCGACTGGGTGATCAGCCGCCAGCGCGCTTGGGGGGTGCCGATAACCTTGTTCGTCGACCGCAAGTCGGGCCAGTATCTGGTCGACGCGGACGTCAACGCCCGCATCGTTGCTGCGGTCCGCGAAAAGGGCGTCGATGCCTGGACCAAGGAAGCCGCCGCGCATTTCCTCGGGCCAAACCGCGACCCTGCCGATTACGAGCAACAGACCGACATTCTCGACGTGTGGTTCGATTCGGGCTGCACCCACGCCTTTGTGCTTGAAAGCGGCAAATGGCCCGACCTGATGCGGCCCGATGGCTGGGTCGGCCCGCGTGCCGACCTGTATCTCGAAGGGTCGGACCAGCATCGTGGCTGGTTCCAGTCGTCACTGCTCGAAAGCTGCGGCACACGCGGCCATGCGCCCTATAAGGCGGTGCTGACGCACGGGTTCACGATGGACCAAAAGGGCATGAAAATGTCCAAGTCGCTCGGCAATACGATCAACCCGCTCGACCTGATGCGCGATTACGGCGCGGACATTTTGCGGCTGTGGGCGCTGTCGGTGGACTTCACCGAGGACCACCGCATCGGCAAGGAAATCCTGAGCGGGGTGGCGGACCAGTATCGCAAGCTGCGGAACACGTTCCGGTATTTGCTGGGGGCGCTCGACGGGTTCGACGAGAGCGAGCGGGTCGCGGTGGCCGATATGCCCGAGCTGGAACGGTATATCCTGCACCTGCTCGCGGACATGGACGCGAAGCTGAAACAGGCGGTGCTCGACTACGACTTCAACAGCTACACGCGGCTGCTGGGTGATTTCGCCAACAACGACCTGTCGGCGTTCTTCTTCGATATCCGCAAGGACTCGCTCTACTGCGACGCCCCGACCGCGCTGAAACGCCGCGCGTACCGGACGGTGCTCGACACGCTGTTCCACACGCTGGTCCGCTATGCCGCGCCGGTGCTGGTGTTCACGGCAGAGGAAGTGTGGGGGACGCGGTATTCCGAGGCGGGGTCGGTGCATCTGCTGGAATGGCCGGAGGTTGATGCGGGGTGGGCGAGCGAAAGTCTAGGTCAAGAGTGGGGCGGACTCCGGATCAGTAGGCTACAAGTGTCTGCCGAGATCGAGCCGCTGCGCCGCGATAAAGTCGTGGGATCAAGCCTTGAAGTGGCAATTAAGGGGCCATGGCCAGCCGCGCTGCTGGGTTCTGTAGAACGTCTGGAGGAGCTTTTCATTTCGTCATCATATGAGTGGCATGATAGCCCGAGCATTGAAGTTGCGAAAACAGCCAACAACAAATGTGGCCGTTGCTGGCGGCATCTCCCCGACGTGACCGAAGATGGTGCGCTGTGCGGGCGTTGCGACAAGGTGGTGTCGTGAACGGGCTATTCGAATTCCTCCCCGGAACGGGGAGGGGGACCACGAAGTGGTGGAGGGGGTTCTCCACGCGAACGGCGGCTCGGACGGAGAGGCCCCTCCGTCAGCCCAAGGGGGCTGCCACCTCCCCGTGCCGGAGAGGAATGAAATGACCCGCAACCGCCAACTCGGCCTCACCCTCGCGCTCATCGTCTTCGCGCTCGACCAGTTGACGAAATACATCGTCACTGTCCCGCTCGACCTGAAAACCGTCGGCCAGATCGTGATTGCGCCGTTCTTCAACCTGACGTGGGTTGAAAATTACGGCGTCTCGCTCGGCCTGCTGGTGGCCGATTCGTCGGTGGAACGCTGGTTGTTGACTGGCCTCACCCTTGCCATTGCCACCGTTGTTGCCGTCTGGATGTGGCGCGAAAAAAACCGGCAGGATGTGTTTGGCCTTGGCCTCATCCTCGGCGGCGCGCTCGGCAATATCCTTGATCGGGTACGGTTCGGGCATGTCGTGGACTTCGCCGATCTGCATTTCGGAGAGGTTCGTCCCTTTCTGGTATTCAATATCGCCGATGCCGCTATAACCATCGGCGTACTTATCCTGTTTTTCCGCGCGCTCCTCGTGCGCGACAAGCCGAAGGTCGACCAAGATGCCCAGCTCGATGCGTAAATTCGTTCCTGTTCTCCTGATCGCGACCGCGCTGACCGCGTGCGGCAGCAACCGTGGTGTCTTCGGGGGTTCAGGCCCCGACGCGCTCGCCGTTGCCCGCGCCGCGCCGCTGGTGGTGCCGCCCGATTTCGCGCTGCGCCCGCCGGTTCCCGGTGCCCCGCGCCCGCAGGAAGCCGATTCGTCCACGCTCGCGCTACAGGCGATGTTCGGCGGCCCCGCCGACCGCAGCAACGCCGAAAAGGGCGCGCTGAATTCCGCCGGCGTCGCCCGTGTCGACACCGGCATCCGCTCGACCGCCGGTGATCCCGGCACGACCGTGGTGGACAAGGGCGCCGCGACCCGCGACGTCGTCGCCGCCCCCGCCAGCGAAGGTCAGGGCGCCCGCGCGACGACCCCGAACTGACGATTATTTACCGACTTCCCTGAGCCTGTCGAAGGGCTTTCACTTCACGCCGCGACCGGAGCATCGGTGGGGGAAGAAGGCTTCGACAAGCTCAGCCAAGCCGGTCTCTGTGGAACGCTTATCGTGTTCCAAGTGAAACGGGACGCTGGCTGAAACCAGCGCCCCGCGATGTCCGCAATTTTTTCAGCTCAGAAGCTGACGCCCAGGGTGCCGATAATGCCGCCCTTGCTGACGTTCTTGCCCGATGGCGTGATGAACGGCGAGGCGTTGGTGTCGATGTATTGCACGCCAAGGGTGAGCGCCTTCCATGTCACCGAAGCACCGATGGCCCAGTCGGTGTAGCCCTTTTTGGGAACCGGGACGAGC
>JANNCK010000188.1:0-7438 GCA_031386545.1 Sphingomonadales bacterium | reverse complement strand
CGGCCTCGCCCGCGGTCGTTACGAGGTGGTGCCGAACCTGTTGAGTTTCGAGGGTGGCGCGCTCGCCACACGGACCCGCACCGACATCCGGGGCGGTGCCCCGCAGACTGGTCTCGGCAATCCGTCGAACCTCAGCCAGGTTTATTCGGCCTATGTCGGCCCGTCGCTGTCAACGCAGGTCGGCGCGCTCAACGTCAACGGCTTTTACCGCCTCGGCTACAGCAAAGTCCAAAGCGAAACCGCGACCCTGCTGCCCGGCGGCAGCCCGGTCATCGGCACTTTCGACAGCGCCGTTGGTCATTCTGCGGGTTTGAGCGTCGGCATGAAAAGCGGCCTACTACCGTTCGGCTGGACGGTATCGGGCGGCTATTCGCGCGAAGACGCCAGCCAGCTCAGCCAGCGGTACGAGGGCAAGTTCGCCCGCGCCGATGTGGTTATGCCAGTTACGCCCACGCTCGCGATCACCGGTGGCGTCGGTTATGAAAAAATCACCGCAAGTCAGCGCGATCCCGTGCTTGATGCGACCGGCAATCCGGTCGTGACGGCGAACGGTCGCTATGTCACCGATGCAACGTCGCCCCGTCGTTTGTCCTATGACTCGTCGGGCTTCATCTGGGATACCGGCGTCCTGTGGCGGCCCAGTCGTCGCACCTCGCTGGAGGCAAAGGTCGGTCGCCGCTATGGCAGCATGACCTATACCGGCAGCTTCGCGTGGCAGATGAGCGATGATGAATCGCTTCAGGTCGGGGTCTATGACGGCATCTCGACCTTCGGCCAACAGCTCGGCAATGCGCTGTCGCGCGTACCGACGCGCTTTGTCGTGTCGCGTGATCCGTTCAACAACCAGTTCGGTGGCTGCGTGTTCGGCGGCGAAGGGCAGGGGGCCGGGTCATGCCTGTCACCCGCGCTGCAATCAGTCTCGCAGGGCGTCTTCCGCAGTCGCGGTATCGGCGCGATGTACCGTAAATCGCATGGCAAGCTGAGCTGGGGCATCGCTGCCGGTTATACGCAGCGCCGCTTTTATGCGCCGCCTGCCGGGGGCTTTGCGATCAATGGTATCACTGATTCGAGCGTTTATGTGCAGGGTGGACTCACCTACCGGATCGACGACCAGTCGGGTCTCGATACCTCGGCCTATATAAACTGGCTTGATTCGGGCGTTGCGGGTGCACCGCGCGTCCTAGGTGTCGGCGGCACGGCCAGCTATTTCCGCAATTTCGGGCCGCGACTGTCGGGCACGGCATCGCTCGGCATTTATTCGAACCAGATCGACTCGGTTCAGTCGACTTTGGTCGGCGCGGCGCAAATCGGTGCGCGGTACACGTTCTAAAGGCAGGGCAAGCAAGCGATGAGTTACACCGACCATTATGGGCTGACCGCAGCGCCCTTTGCGCTGACGCCGGACCCGCGTTTCTGGTTCGAGAGCGCCACGCATAAAAAGGCGATAGCCTATCTCGGCTATGGCCTTCAGCAGGCCGAGGGCTTTGTTGTTGTCACCGGCGAAGTCGGTGCGGGCAAGACAACGCTGGTCGGTTTGCTGATGGAACGGCTTGATCCGGCGCGCGTCGCGGTGGTCAAGCTCGTCTCGACCCAGGTCGAGGGCGACGATGTCCTGCGTCTTGCCGCGCAGGGGTTCGACATCCCGACGGAGGGCGTGGCCAAGGCCCAGCTGCTCGACCGCATCGAACGCTATCTGGTCGATCGTGCGCGGGAAGGTCGCAAGACCTTGCTGATCGTTGACGAGGCCCAGAACCTGCCGGTTTCCGCCCTTGAAGAGCTGCGGATGCTGTCGAACTTCCAGTCGGGCAGCCGCGCGTTGCTCCAGATCCTGTTGCTTGGCCAGCCTGAATTCCGCGAACGCCTCGCCTCGCCTGACCTCGAACAGCTGCGCCAGCGTGTTATTGCGACGCACCATCTCGATGGCATGGGCGCGGGCGAAGTGCTCGCCTATCTCGAACATCGCCTTGGTGTGGTCGGATGGAACGGGCGTCCGAAATTCAGTGCCGCGGCGGCAGCGGCGCTGCACGGCGCGTCGAATGGTATTCCCCGCCGCATCAACCAGCTCGCCACGCGTGCGCTGCTTCTGGGCGCGATCGAGGATGCCGAGGTGATCGACACCGGACTCGTTGACCGCGTCGTCAGCGATTTCGGGGCTGACCAAAAAATCATGCCCACGGCGCCGCAACCCGTTTTTGCAGAAGCATCGCCTGAGCCGCAGCCGGCTGTTACGACGCAAGCGGCACCCGCACTGGTTCGCGAACCCGTAGTGCCCGATCATCCGCGCACCGAAGATCACGCCACCCGCATCGCCCTGCTCGAACAGCAGGTCGAGGCGCAGGAAGCGGCACTCCGCCGTGTCCTGACGCTGATGATCGACTGGGTCGAGCGCGACGATGCTGCGCCTCAAGAATTTGCCCGCGCGCGTCCCGCTTAGCTGCGCTAGGGGGAACATTATGCTCAACGCACTCTCGGTCGATGTCGAGGACTGGTACATGGTCGGCGCGTTCGAGCGCACGATTTCGCGCGCCGACTGGCCGACGAAGGAAGTGCGCGTCGAACGCAACACCGACGCGGTGCTCGCGCTGTTTGCCGAAGCGGGCGTCAAATCCACCTTCTTCACGCTCGGCTGTGTCGCCGAAGCGCACCCGGCGCTGATCCGCCGCATCGTCGCTGCCGGGCATGAGATCGCCAGCCACGGCTGGGACCATATCCGCGTCTTCACAATGACCCCCGACCAGTTCCGCGCCGATACGACCCGCGCACGCAAGACTATCGAGGACGCGGGCGGTGTTGCCGTCACCGGCTACCGCGCGCCAAGCTTCTCGATCGATGCTAGGACGCCATGGGCGCACGAAATTCTGGCCGAAAGCGGCTATAGCTATTCGTCGAGCGTCGCCCCGCTGAACCACGATCATTACGGCTGGCCCGAAGCGCCGCGCGTCGCGTTCAAGCCCGTTGCGGACAGTGATCTGGTTGAAGTCCCGGTCAGCGTCGTCGATCTCGCGGGCAAGACCTTCGGTGCGGGCGGCGGGTTCTTTCGCCTCTTCCCCTATGCCTTGTCGCGTCATGCCATTGCGAAGGTCAACGCGGGCGACCGTCCGGCAACTTTCTACTTCCACCCGTGGGACATGGACCCCGGCCAGCCATTCGTCGCCGATGCCCCGCTCAAATCAAAGCTGCGCCACTATACCAATCTCTCGGCGATGGCGGGCAAGCTGCGGCGGCTGGCAAAGGATTTCGACTGGGGCCGCTACGATGCGGTTGTGGAGCGCGAACGCGCCCGCATCCAATGACCGCTGTCCGCTTTGCTACGCCTGACGATGATGATGCCATCGCCGCCTATGTCGCGGCGCACCGCCAAGCCACCGCGTTCCACCGCCTCGAATGGGGACGGGCGGTTGCCAAGGGCTGCGGGCAAAGGGCGCATGTTTTGGTGGCTGAGCGCAGCGCACAAAGTCCGACTTCGCTGAGCTTGTCGAAGCGCGTTGCAGCATATGCCGAAGACGACAGCGAAGCAGGGGGCTTCGACAAGCTCGGCCAAGTCAGCCGTGTCGCGGGCATCCTCCCGCTCACCGAACTCCACTCCCCGCTGTTCGGGCGCGCCCTCGCCGCCAGCGGGTTCGCGGTCGGCGGCGGTATCCTTGCCGATGATGACGCAACGGGGGAGGCGCTCGCTGAAGCGGCCTTTGCGATGGCCGCGCGCTTGTCCTGTCCCGGCGTCGAGCTACGCGGTGGGTATCTGCCTACGGGCTGGCTGCGCGACGAGACGAGCTATCTCGGGTTTGTCCGCAATCTCGCTGCCGATGACGAGGCCGAACTGCTTGCCATCCCGCGCAAACAGCGCGCCGAAGTCCGCAAGGCCCTCGGCTTCGATCTCACGACCGATCTGAACGACCGTGACGCGCATTACCATGTCTATGCGACCAGCGTCCGCAATCTCGGCACGCCGGTGTTTCCGAAGTCATTGTTCGGTGAAGTCCTCGACGCATTCGGCGGCGATGCCGACATCCTGACCATCCGCAAGGACGGGGTGCCGCTCGCCAGCGTTCTGTCGCTCTACCATCGTGGTCCAAACCCTACAAAAACCGTCATGCCTTATTGGGGCGGCGGCACGGCGGATGCCCGCACATGGCGCGCCAATGACATGATGTATTTCGCCCTGATGCGCCACGCCCGGACGCGCGGCTGTACGGCGTTCGATTTCGGACGATCAAAGACGGGGACGGGAGCAGCGGCGTTCAAACATAATTGGGGGTTTGAGGGCGAACCGCTTGTTTATGCCTCCAGAACAATCAGCGGTGCAGTAAAGCGCAGTGTGAACCCGCTCGATCCGAAATACAGCCTTCAGGTCAAACTCTGGTCGAAACTCCCGCTCGCGCTTGCCAATCGCCTTGGTCCGATGATCGCGCGGGGGTTGGGGTGAGCGCCGCGCGGGAGATATTGTTCCTCGCCCACCGCCTGCCATGGCCCCCGGATCGCGGCGACCGCATCCGGTCGTGGCACATGCTGGAGGCGCTGGCGAAACTGCGGCCCGTCCACGTCATAACCCCGCTCGACAGCACCGAAGACCGCCAGCATCTCGCCAAGGTTGAGGGCATTGCTGCCAGTGTCACGACGGCAGTGCGTCCCCCGTCAAAGGGGGTGGCGGTTGCCCGCGCGCTGCTGACAGGCCTGCCGGCCTCTGTTGCCTTGTTTTCGGTGCCCGCGCTGCATCAAGCCGTCAGGGCGCGCCTCGCGACGGGGCGTATTGGTACCGTCTTCGCGTTCTCGGGCCAGATGGCGCATTATGTCCCGCCAATGGCTCCCGGGGGAACACAGGCGTGCTTCATCATGGATTTCGTCGATATGGATTCGGCTAAATTCGCCCAACAAGGCGCGGGCGCGCACGGCCTGTCGGGTCTTGCGCTCCGTCAGGAATCAAAACGCCTGCTCGCGTTCGAGATCGCCACGGCCAAGCGCGCCGACGCATCGCTGTTTGTCAGCGACGCCGAGGCCACCCTGTTCCGCGACAAGACCGGACTGCCCGCGCACGTCGTCGAAAACGGCGTCGATGCCGCGCATTTCGCCCCCGGCGCGGTCGAGCCAGCCGATGCCCCGCACCCGCTGATCGTGTTCACCGGCCAGATGGATTACGCGCCAAATGTCGAAGCCGTCACCGCGTTCGTCCGCGACGTCCTGCCGTCACTGCCGACCGCGACCTTCGCCATTGTCGGACGCGCCCCGACGGCTGCGGTCAAGGCACTCGCGGCACCCAATGTTATCATCACCGGCGAAGTCCCCGACACGCGGCCGTGGCTTGCCGCTGCCGATGTTGTCGTCGCACCCTTGGCGCTCGCGCGGGGCATCCAGAATAAGGTACTCGAAGCGATGGCGATGGGCAAAGCAGTCGTCGCGTCACCTGCCGCTGCCGAAGGAATTGACGCCGAGGTCGGTGTCGAACTCCTTGTTGCCGATACACCTGCCATGCAGGCAGCAGCGATTGGCGCGCTGCTTACCGACCCGCTTCACGCGCGCGCGGTGGGCACGGCGGCACGCGACCGGGTCCGGGCACGCTACAGCTGGGAAGCGCGCCTCGCCCCGCTGGCGGGGTTGGTGACGTGAGTATCGACCTCGTCTGGCGCAAGCCGCTTGCCGCCACTGTCCTCGCAATTCTGGCGCTGCTGCTCCTGTTCGCACGCGATGCGACGGACATGGCAGCGCAGTGGTGGAACATCTCGACCTACCAGCACTGCCTGTACGTTCTGCCGATTGCTGCGTGGCTGGTCTGGTTGCGGCGTGCCGAGGTCGTCAAAGTAACCCCTGCGGCGTGGGTGCCCGGTCTCGCGCTGGTGTTCGGCGCAGCACTAGTCTGGCTGATCGGTGAGGCGGGCGGTGTCGCTATCGTCCGCCACATCGGTCTTGTCGCGATGGTTCAGGCCAGCGTTGTCGCCATCCTTGGCCCCGCCGTGACCCGCGCCGTGCTGTTTCCGCTGTTTTACCTCGTGTTTCTCGTGCCCTTCGGCGATGAATTTACCGGCCCGATGCAGACGCTGACCGCCAAGATGACGATGGGGCTGCTTCACTTGACCGGTGTGCCCGCAACCATCGACGGCGTGTTCATTACGACCCGCGCCGGGTGGTTCGAAGTGGCAGAGGCGTGTGCGGGAGTGAAATTCCTTGTCGCCATGATCGCCTATGGCGCGCTGGCGGCAAACGTCTGCTTCCGCTCGCCGCTGCGGCGCAGCTTGTTCATGATCGCAGCTATCGTTGTGCCAATTCTTGCGAACGGCGTGCGTGCCTGGGGCACAATCTTTGCTGCCGAAAGCGTCGGGGTCGAGGCCGCCACCGGTTTCGACCACATCGTTTATGGCTGGGTGTTTTTCGCGGTGGTGATGCTCGCGATCATGGGCGCGGCGTGGCCGTTCTTCGACCGCCGGATTGGCGAAAACTGGTTGGGCAATACGGTTTTTCCCGTCTGGAAGCCAGTGGCATCGGTGATGTTGGTCGCCCCGCTCGTGCTTGCGGTCGCTGCTGTACCAGTCGCATGGGACGGCAGCGTCTCGGCAGCGGGACGCAGAGCACTTCCTGCACCGGTTGTCCTGCCGGTTGTGACGGGATGGACGCGCGTTGCCGATCAACCGGCGACGGCATGGACACCGCGCTTCGACGGGGCGGACCACCGCCTGTTCGCGCGGTACGGCAATGCGGCGGGTCAGCGCGTCGACATCGGTGTCGCGCTTTATGGCTGGCAGTCGCATGGGCGCGAGATTGTTGCCTTTGGACAGGGAGCTGCCGATCCGTCGAGCCATTGGGCATGGGCAGCCGACCTCGCGCCGCTGGGGCGGGGCAAGGTTGAACGCCTGATCGGGCCGCAAAAGGCCGAGCGCACCGCCGCGACCTTCTGGTTTGTCGGGGGTACCGCAGCGCAGGGCAGCGCAGGTGTGAAACTCGCCACGCTTGCGGCACGGCTGACCGGCGGCGACCAATCGGCGGCAACATTGATCGTATCGGCAGAGGGCAAGGGCGCGCATGACGCGATCACCGCATTCGCGCGGGACATGGGCGATCCGCAACCGCGTATTGCCGCTATGCTGGCACAGGCAAAGGGACGCTAACGACCATGTGCGGCATTGCTGGCATCTTCCATCTCGGCACGCCCAAGCCCGTCGATCCGGCACGGGTTGTGCTGATGACCGACGCGATGGTTCACCGTGGTCCTGACGGGGCCGGGGTGTGGACCGGGCAGGGGGTGGGACTCGGTCACCGGCGGCTGTCGATCATCGATCTGGGCGGCGGGGCGCAGCCGATGCTCAGCGCCGACGAACAAATCGCGGTCGTATTCAACGGTGAAATCTATAACTTCGCCGAGGTTCGCCGCGAACTTCAGGCACTTGGCGCGATTTTCCGCACCGACAGCGACACCGAAGTCCTCATCCACGGCTGGCGCGCATGGGGGCCG
>JANNCK010000175.1:0-3509 GCA_031386545.1 Sphingomonadales bacterium | reverse complement strand
CGGCGACAAAGAGGCCGGTGCAGCAGCGACGGCGCGCAAGGGCGCTGGCCCTGCCATATCAAGCCCGATCTGGCGTCCGCCGGTCAGTTCGACATAGACTTGCGACAGCAATTGCGCGTCGAGCAAGGCACCGTGCTGGACGCGGTGACTACGGTCGATGCCATAGCGGTTGCACAGCGCATCAAGGCTGTGTTTGGCACCCGGATGCCGCGTCTTTGAAATGGCCAGTGTGTCCACGATCCGCGACCGCTGAAGATGCAGCCGCCCGCAGCCCGATAATTCGGCGTTGAGAAAGCCGTAATCGAACATCGCATTGTGCGCGACGAGCGGTGAATCACCCAAGAAATCGAGCAGATCCTCAACCACATCCTCAAACAGCGGCTTGTCCGCGAGGAACGCATCGCCCAGCCCGTGGATTTGTTCGGCAATGCTCGGCATCGCCATCTGCGGATTGAAATAGGCGTGAAAAGTGTTGCCGGTCTCGCACCGGTTGACCAGCTCGATGCAGCCAATTTCGACGATACGGTCCCCCTGCGAGGGGTCGAGGCCGGTCGTCTCGGTATCGAATACGATTTCACGCATTGAGCAGTATCTATCGGCCTAGATTTGCCAAGATACAAGCGACGACATCGCGAACGCGTGCACGGGTCGTCTCCGGTGGAACGCCGGTCTCGATCACATAGTCGGCAAGTGCGCACTTTTCGGCATCGGGCATCTGGCGCGCAAGGATCGCGGCGAATTTATCCGGGCTCATCCCCGGCCGCGCAAGCACCCGCGCACGCTGGACTTCAGCAGGCGCGGAGACGACTATCGTCGCATCGACACTGCGTGAACCGCCGGTTTCAAACAGCAAGGGAATATCAAACACGACCAGCGGGGCGTCACGATGCGCAGCAAGGAACGCGCTGCGCTCCTCGGCAACAGCAGGATGAACAATCGATTCAAGACGCGCCATGGCCGCATTGTCGCCGAACACCTGCGCGCCGAGCATTTGTCGGTCGACACCGGCCACGCCCGCCGTACCCGGAAACGCTGCCTCGATCACCGGCACGAGTCGTCCCCCCGGTCCCTGTAATTCGTGGACAACCGCGTCGGCATCGAACACTGGCACGCCAAGGTCGCGCAACATGGCCGCCACGGTCGACTTGCCCATGCCAATCGAACCGGTGAGGCCAATTTTTTTCATGCTGTAAGCAATGCCCGGAGCTCTTCATCTGCGTCACGCGGCGGCACAGCCCCGAAGAACAGTTCGAACGCCAGCGCCGCCTGCCCGATCAACATCTCAAGCCCATCAACGACCTCCAAGCCGCGCTCCACGGCTGCTGCTAGCAGCGGCGTCACCAGCGGTACGTAAACAATGTCATAGACGACAGCGTCGTCTGGCAATGGCGACAGATCAATGTCGAGCGGGGGCTGCCCGGTCATCCCGAGCTGTGTCGTCTGAACCAGCAGCGCGACCGGCGGCAGCGGTACGGCGAGTGACTGTACATTCCCCTTCAAGCCAAAGCGGGCCAACAACGCGGCGCCTTTCAGTGGATTACGCGCCAGCACTGTCACTGGTCCTACCCCCACGCGCGATAGAGCAAACAATACAGCATGGGCAGCACCACCAGTCCCCACAACCGCCACTGGCTGTCCAGCAAGTGGCAAGTCAGCAATCGGCGTGAAAAATCCGCCCGCATCGGTGTTGGTTCCAGTCAACACGCCCGCACGGTCCCGCAGCACAGTGTTCATCGCGCCAATCGAGGCACGAACACCGCCCGGATCGTCGATAAGATCCATAACCGTGATTTTGTGGGGTAGGGTGACGTTGCACCCGCGCCAGGCTGGGTCGGCGCGGCGATCGGCGATAAACGCCGCGAGGTCTACGGCAGCAACGCGGGTCGCACGGTATTCACCTTCGAGGCCAAGTTTATACAACCAGAATTTATGGATCGCGGGCGATTTTGAATGGGCAATCGGGTCACCGATCACCTCGGCATAGGGTTGCCGGAAACCGGGCCGGTGAGGATGCGTCATGACGGCAAATCTCCCCGCACACGCAGCCAATCAAGTAACGGTAACAGCGGCAAACCGAGGATCGTAAAGTGGCTGCCCTCGATACGGCTGAACAATTGCGCGCCACGCCCCTCAATGCGGTAGCCACCGACGCATCCCGCTACTGCCGTGCCTTCCTCGGCAACATAGTCGGCAATGAAGGCTTCGCTCAGCACTCGCATGGTCAGTTTAGCCCGTTCGACGTGCCGCCACAGCGGCTGGCCGTTCTCGGCAGCAACAACGGCTGAATGAAGCCGGTGGGTCCGGCCTGACAGCTGGCGAAGCTGGTTGGCAAGCGTCGTGCCAGGCTTGTCGAGCAGCGTACCGTCTTCGAGTTCGAGGGTCTGGTCGCAACCAAGCACGAGATCACCCGGTCGTCGCGCGGAAACTTTTACGGCTTTCAGCTCGGCCAGCGCATCGGCGAGAGCCCGGCCATCAAGGTGCGCGAGCGCCGCTTTTGCTGCGTCCTCATCGACCCCCGCTGATACCGCTTCATGCGGAACACCGGCGGCGTCGAGCATGGCACGCCGCGCCGCGCTGGTGGAAGCAAGTACGAGCATCAGACCGTGCCGCGCCGTTCGTTGCACAGGTTGATGATCGCCGCCGCCGCTTCCTCGATCGAGCGGCGCGTCATATCGATCACCGGCCACGCGTTGTCGGCAAACATCCGCCGGGCAAAGGCTAGTTCGGCAGCTACTTTCTCCTGATCAACATAGTCTGTCTCGGGGGCTTGGTTGAGCGAAAGCAAGCGGTTCCGGCGAATCTGCACGAGGCGGTCGGCGCTTGTTATCAGCCCGACCACCAGCGGGTTTTTCAACCCGTAGAGTGACTGGGGCGGCGGTGATTCGACAACGATGGGGATGTTCGCCGTCTTATACCCGCGGTTGGCAAGATAGATCGACGTCGGTGTTTTCGACGTGCGGCTGACCCCGGCGAGTACAATATCGGCCTGCTCCCAATTCTCCCAGCCAATGCCGTCGTCATGCGCGATGGTGAATTGGATCGCATCGACGCGCGCGAAATAGGCGGCATCGAGGGTGTGCTGCGCGCCGACCCGCGCCGTCATTTGCTGGCCCAGCATCGACGACAAGGTAGCGGTGACCGCATCCAGCGGGGCAAGCACGGGAAGGCCCGCTACTGCGCACATATCCTCAAGCTTGCGGCGCAGCGTGTTGTTGGCCAGCGTGAACAACACCAAACCGGGATTCTTGCCAATATCGGTCATGATCCGCTGCAAATGGCCCTCGCTGCGGACCATCGGCCAGAAATGCTTCATTGATTCGACATCGTCGAATTGGGCAAGCGCCGCCTTCGCCACCATCTCGAGGGTCTCGCCGGTCGAATCCGACAGCAGGTGGAGGTGGAGCCGTGTCACAGCCGCCCCTGTGCACAACTCGCGGGAAAAGCGCAAAGACAGGGCACGGGACGGATTACCGGACACCCATTGCCCCCGATAGCCGATAGCCTGTCCC
>JANNCK010000161.1:0-5516 GCA_031386545.1 Sphingomonadales bacterium | reverse complement strand
TGAAGCGGTTGGCGCCAAGGACAAGATCGAGGTCGCCAGCCGCCTGTCGGCACTGCGCCCCGCCACCTCAGCAACAGGTGCAGCGGCTGCGGCAATCCCCGGCCCCAATGCCGAACAGATGCGCGCCGCGGCGAAACTGCCATCGGGTCAGCAAGAGGCGATGATCGCGGGCATGGTCGAGGGCCTGGCGACGAAGCTCAAAGCCAATCCGAAGAACGTCGAAGGCTGGATCATGCTGATGCGGAGCTACACCACGCTGGGGCGGAGCAGTGATGCAGGCGTTGCGTACCGCGCGGCGGTCGCGGCAAATCCGGCGGCGAAAGCTCAGCTTGAGGACGCCGCAAAAACCCTTGGAGTTGCGCGCTAGCCACACTGCGCGCATAGGCGCGCGCACTATGGCAAGTAACTGGACCCCGCAAAGCTGGACCGCGCATGAGGCGCGCCAGCTTCCCACCTATCCCGATGCGGACGCACTCGCGCGCGCGACGACGACGCTGTCGTCGTTTCCGCCGTTGGTGTTCGCCGGCGAAGCGCGCGACCTGACGGCGGAGCTTGCCAAGGTTGCCGATGGTCGTGCGTTCTTGCTGCAAGGCGGCGATTGCGCGGAAAGCTTTGCCGAATTCCACCCGAACAACATCCGCGATACCTTTCGCGTCCTCCTCCAGATGGCGGTCGTGCTGACTTTCGCGTCGAAGCTGCCGATGGTGAAGCTCGGGCGCATGGCGGGCCAGTTCGCCAAGCCGCGCAGCGGCGATATGGAGGAGCAGGACGGCGTTTCGCTGCCCAGCTATCGCGGCGACATCATCAACGACATCGCGTTCGAGGCGGTGGGCCGCGCGCCGGATCCGCAGCGGATGGTGCAGGCGTACAACCAGTCGGCAGCGACGCTCAACCTGCTGCGCGCGTTCAGCGCGGGCGGCTACGCCAATTTGCATCAGGTCCACGCCTGGACGCACGACTTCATGGGCCGGAGTCCGTGGACCAAGCAATACCGCGACGTCGCCGACCGCATCGGCGAGGCGCTCGATTTCATGAACGCCTGCGGGATCAACCCCGACACCGTGCCGCAGCTGAAGGGTACGCAATTCTACACCAGCCACGAGGCGCTGTTGCTGCCGTACGAACAGGCGCTGACCCGGCAGGATTCGCTGACTGGCCAGTGGTACGACACCAGCGCGCATTTCCTGTGGATCGGCGATCGCACGCGGTTCGAGAACAGCGCGCATGTCGAATTTCTGCGCGGCATCGGCAACCCCATCGGCATGAAAGTGGGGCCGAGCCTGACCCCCGACGTGCTGCTACGCCTGCTCGATACGCTCAATCCCGGGCGCGTGCCGGGGCGGATTACGCTCATCACGCGCTATGGCCATGACAAGATCGAGGCCGCCCTGCCCGCGCTCGTCCGCGCGGTGATGCGCGAAGGACATCCGGTCGTGTGGAGCTGCGACCCGATGCACGGCAATGTCGTGAAGGCGGCGAACGGCTACAAAACGCGGCCGTTCGAGCGCATATTGGCTGAAGTGCGCGGCTTCTTTGCCGTGCACCGTGCGGAGGGCTCGTTCGGCGGCGGCATCCATGTCGAAATGACCGGGCAGAACGTCACCGAATGCACCGGCGGCGCGGTCGATGTGACCGAGATGTCACTGGGTGATCGCTACCACACCCACTGCGACCCGCGCCTCAACGCGGCGCAGAGCCTAGAACTCGCGTTTACGCTCGCCGAAATGCTCAACGCGGAGCTGAACGACCGGCGCAAGGTCGCGGCGTAAGCTCTGTTGCAAATTGGTTGGGTACAAGGGACTGTCCCCAGTACTCAATGGACACATCCTTTTTGATCACCACCGACCCCAACATCTTCACCGAAGCCCTGCCCGAGCGAGGTCGCCTCATCGGCCTCGACGTCGGGACCAAGACCATCGGCACCGCGCTGTGCGACGCGATGTGGACCATCGCCTCGCCCGCCGCGCTCATCCGCCGAACGAAATTCGGCGCGGACAAGGCGGCGCTGGAGACACTGATCGCGCAACAGGCGGTGCGCGGCATCGTCATCGGCCTGCCGCTCAACCTCGACGCCAGCGACAGCCCCCGCACCCAGTCGACCCGCGCCTTCGCCCGCAACATGGACGTGGTCGGCCTGCCGATCCTGCTCTGGGACGAACGCTGGTCCACCGCCGCCGTCACCCGCACGCTGATCGACGCCGACGCGAGCCGCGCGCGGCGGGCGGATCTGGTCGACAAGCTGGCGGCGAGCTACATATTGCAGGGGGCGATTGATCGGTTGGCGAGTTAGAAGGAGTGGGGGCGTGTTCAGAGCGAAAACAGTTCTAGTCGTTGGCGCCGGGGCCAGCGTAGAGGTTGGTCTTCCGATGGGATCCGACCTACTGAAACAGATAGTGAACCTAACCCACATTACATTTGACCACTACTCTCAAAAGACGGGTGATCGCGGCATTTTGGAAGCCCTCAAGATATGCCTGAACGAAGGAGCTGATGTCACCAAGCTTAACGAACATGTTCGAGCAGGATGGCAGCTTGGTGAGTCAGCTAAACAAGCACTGTCTATCGATAACGTCATCGATGCACTTGAAGACCCAAAGATCGAACTTGTCGGAAAGCTAGGTATCGTCGGAGCGATTCTAAAGGCCGAAGCGGCAAGCCCTGCCTTCAGGCGCGTCGAAAATGTGCCCAACACGATCGACATCTCTAAGTTCAGTGAGTCTTGGTATGACAGTTTAACTAAGTTGCTGACGGAAAATGTACGCAAGAGCCAAATTGATGGTTTGTTTGATAATCTAGAAATCGTAAACTTCAATTACGACAGGTGTTTAGAACATTATCTACCATTCTCGCTGGCATCTTATTATGGGATAGATCCCGATGTTATCCGCGAGATAATGAAAGGTCTGACCATTCACCGGCCTTATGGCATTGCCGGTCGACTACCATGGCAAGAGGGAGACGCGCCAAGCGTAAGCTTTGGTGACGGCTCGCCCCAACAACTCGCCGAAGTCGCACAACAGGTTCGTACTTTTACCGAGCGTGTGACAGAGGGTGATCAGCTAGCCGCTATGCGGGCTGCGATGGGCGGTGCGGATCGGGTTGTCTTTCTGGGCTTCGCTTTCCACCGCCAAAATGTCGAATTGCTCGGCCAAAGGATGCCAGACCATTCGGAGATAATCGCAACAGCCTACCAAATATCAAGGAGTGATAAATCAGTAATAGAAGATGAGCTTGGAAAGGCTTTTCAACATGAAGCCAATATCAATGACTCGCGCATCCAACTTGCCGACATGACTTGTGCTCAGTTTTTCAAAGAATACTGGCGAACGCTCACAGCTGAAAAGGGTGATCACGAGCCCTTTCGGATGCCTGACTTTTCGCCACGACATCCCGTTATGCCGTCTTGGCCACGGCTCGGAAACTAGGCGTCGGTTTGGATCCCCTCCCAAGGGAGGAGGTGCTCTAAAATCTGCCGCGAAAAGCCTTTCCTACTCAAATCGTTCCTGATAGGTTCGATTGTCCGAGTCGCTTATCCGCTCTTTCAGATCGTCGAACCCCGCCTGTACTAGGCCTACCGTCGTGCGGCTCGCATCCGGCCCGCGCACAGCCACAGGGAACACGTTTCAGGTGTGACCTTTGTGACCTTTGGCGGAAATCCGCCGTTTCGCGGCGACGGGCCGCAACGCCGACGCGCTAGTAAGTCCGCCCGATCAAAATCGTCTCCACCGCCGCATCGCCCGTAAACACACAAGCCCCCGTCGGCACCGCCCCACCCACCGGCGTGTTCCGCGCGGTCAGCTTGAGTGCTTTCAGCCGTATCACCACATCCTCCAGCGCCGCGCCGGTCGGGCGCGACCAGCCACACGACACCCAGCCGACCACATCGTCCTCGCCGCCGGTGAAATGCGCTTCCAGCTCGGCCCATGACTCGACCGGCTTGATCGCGGCGTCGCGGCGCGCGGTGGCCTCTGCATGGAGCGACGTCTGGATCGCCTCCAGCATCCCCGCCGCCTGTGCGGCAAAGTCTTTGCGTGACAGCACCGCGCTCGCGAGCTTGCCGCCCTCGCCGTAAAGCGCGTCGCGGCGGATGAGGCTGACATTGCCCGCCGCCATATCGCGCCCGCCGATTTCGACGATCAGCGGCGCGCCCTTCTTCACCCAGTTCCAGCGTTTGGTGCTCGCCTTCAGCGCCTTCACATCGACCAGCACGCGCACCGGCTCGCCGAGCGCGGTCGCAGGTTTCAGGCTCGCGGCGACTTCGCGGCAGTACGCGATCAGCGCCTCGTCCTCGGGCGTTTCGCGCAGCATCGGCACGATCACCACCTGTTGCGGCGCAATTGCGGGCGGCAGGCGCAGACCGTCGTCGTCGCCGTGCACCATGATGACCCCGCCGATCATCCGCGTGCTGACGCCCCAGCTGGTCGTCCAGGCATGGGCATATTCGCCCGCGCTGTTCTGGAACTTGATGTCCTGCGCCTTGGAGAATGTCTGGCCGAGGAAGTGCGAGGTTCCCGCCTGCAACGCCTTGCCGTCCTGCATCATCGCCTCGATGCTGTAGGTCGCGTCGGCGCCCGGAAAGCGCTCATGCTCGGGCTTTTCGCCCGCGATTACCGGCATCGCCAGACACGTCTCGGCGAACTCGCGATAGACTTCGAGCATTTTCAGCGTCTCTTCGACCGCTTCCTCGCGCGTGGCGTGCGCGGTGTGCCCCTCCTGCCACAAAAATTCGCTTGTCCGCAGAAACATCCGCGTCCGCATTTCCCAGCGCACGACATTGGCCCATTGGTTGATCAGCACCGGCAAATCGCGCCACGACTGCACCCAGCGCGCCATTGCGGTGCCGATGACGGTTTCCGACGTCGGCCGCACGATCAGCGGTTCTTCGAGTTTCGCGGTGGGATCGGGCATCAGGCCGCCCTTCCCGTCCGCGATCAGCCGGTGATGCGTGACGACCGCCATTTCTTTGGCGAACCCGTCGACATGCGCGGCTTCCTTTTCGAAATAGGACAGGGGGATGAAGATCGGGAAATAGCAATTCTCGTGGCCGGTTTCCTTGATCCGCTGGTCGAGCAATTTCTGGATGCGTTCCCAAATGCCATAGCCCCAGGGCCGGATGACCATGCAGCCGCGCACGCCCGAATCCTCGGCCATGTCGGCTTCCTTGATGACATCCTGATACCAGGCGGCGAAATCTTGGGCGCGGGTGACCGAAAGGGCGTGTTTCATGGGGATGCGCTTTGACGGAGCGGCCCGCGCTCGGCAAGGGGAAGCCGTGCCAGACCGCATCCTCCCTGCCATCGGCTATCGGCTCTTGTCCGTGCTCGCGTTCACGACGATGGGCGCGCTGATCAAGATTGCCGAGACGCGCGGGGCTGGGCTGGCCGAGCTGTTGTTCTTTCGGCAGGCGCTGGCGTTGCCAGTCGTTGTAACGACGGTGTTGCTGGGGCAAGGGCTCGCCTCGCTGAAGACTCAACGTCTACCCGCCCATATATTGCGAACCGCCATCGGACTGTCCT
>JANNCK010000147.1:0-3695 GCA_031386545.1 Sphingomonadales bacterium | reverse complement strand
GCGGGCGAGCGCACGGCATCGCGCCCTATGGCACCGAAGCGATGCATGTGCTGCGTGCGGAAAAAGGCTTCATCATCGTCGGAAAGGACACCGATGGTACAGTGACGCCGATGGATGCAGGACTCGACTGGGCGATCGGGAAGAAGAAGGCTGATTTCGTCGGCAAACGCTCGCTCGCACGCCCAGACATTGTGGCGGGGGGGCGCAAGCAATTGGTTGGCCTGCTAACCGAAGACCCAAACGACGTGCTGGAGGAAGGCGCGCAGATCGTCACCGATCCAGACCAGCCGGTCCCGATGACAATGATCGGTCATGTCACTTCTTCCTATTGGAGCGCGACGCTTGGCCGGTCAATCGCGCTGGCGCTGGTTGCGGGCGGACACGGGCGCAAGGGGGAGACGCTGCATATCCCGATGCCGGGGCGCATGCACCGCGCGGTCATCAGCGATATGGTTTTCCTCGATCCCGAAGCGATGCGGCTGCATGTCTGACGACGTCACGATTACATACGCGCCGCCGATGCGCCGCTTTTCGCTGCGCGCGCGCGATCCAGCGTTGCTGTCAACTGTAGTCGGGCTACCGCTACCTTCACGAATCGGTGCGACCGAAGGCGCCATCGCATGTCTTGGTCCCGACGAGTTCTATGTTCGCCTGCCCCGTGACGGCGATCTGTCGCGCGGCGCCGAACAGCCAGTGAGCGTTGTCGATGTCAGCGATCGCGCCCTTGGCATTATCGTGGAAGGAGAAGCCGCGCTGGCGGTTCTGTCGTCGGGCTGCCCGCTCGATCTGGCGCACTGGCCCGTCGGGCGCGCGTCGCGGACAATTTTCGAAACGGTCGAGATCATTCTCTATCGGGAGTCGGAAACACGCTGGCATATCGACGTCTGGCGCAGCTTTGCTCCCTGGCTATGGGCGGCGCTCGCGAAAACAACTTCAGACTGACCATTCCTGGTCGGAAAGCTGCCCCGACAAGATCAGCATCGCATCACGCCGAGCAAGACTGACGAGCGTCAGCCCGTGCGCATTTGCGCGGCTGGCCGCCAAGGTGGTCGGGGCGGAAATGGTGACGAGCAACGGACACCCCGAGATGATCGTCTTTTCAACCAGTTCATAACTGCACCGCGCCGTCAGCAGGAAGAATCCCGACGTCGGCTCGATCCCCGCCGTTGCCAGCGCACCGATAAGCTTGTCGAGGGCATTGTGACGACCGACATCCTCACGCACCAGCTGCACTGATCCGTCGTGACCACAAAATGCTGCCCCATGCGCTGCACCCGTCATGCGGTTCAGCGGCTGGCGACCATCGAGATTTTCGAGCGCGGCGAAGAGCGCCTGTGTCGTGGCGAGGACGGGCGCGTTAATCGGCGGCAGCGGGCGCATGACCTGTTCAAGATTCTCGAGGCCGCACAGGCCACAGCTGCTTTCACTAACCCGTTGACGTGCGCGGTCACGGATCGACGTCATGCGGCCCTCAACCAATTGTATCCGCAGAATCCAACCGTTCTCGGCGTTGAAACTGTCGACATCGACAATGTCGGCAGCTGACCCGATCACCTGTTCGGAAAGACTGAAACCAATCGCAAAATCGACGAGATCGACCGGCGTCGCCATCATCACTGCATAGCCAATGCCGTTGTATTCAATGGCGACGGGTGCTTCGATCGCGAGCGGTCGGGTTGAGGGAACCGCGCTGCCGTCGGGGCGTACGATCGACAGATCGGCAACGACCGACCCGGACCTAGCCATGCGGAACGCGCAGCGCCTTGATCGCGGCGGCGGCAATGGGCGACAGGCCGCTACCGTCGTGTTCGGCGATCAACCGCTTCATGCGCGGGTCCCAGAACAGCGCAATATGGTCTGCCGTTGTCGCCACGGGATCGGCGTCGTGCGTCAGATTGGCCGCAATCTGATTGGCCATGTGGACCAGGCGTTCGATTGTGGTCATTCGGCGGGCACCGGCTCGATCCGCCGCGCGCGTGTCGACAGGGCTTCGTAGTTTTCCTGCCAGTCGGTCGGGCCGTTGCTCGCGCTGATTTGGACGGCCGTAACCTTGTATTCAGGGCAGTTCGTTGCCCAGTCGCTGAAGTCGGTCGTCACGACATTGGCCTGCGTCGTAGCGTGATGGAACGTGGTGTATACGACGCCGGGGGCAACCCGATCGGTAACCGTGGCGCGCAATGTCGTCTCGCCCGCGCGGCTCGCAAGCTTCACCCAGTCGCCCGATTTCAGCCCGCGATCTTCGGCATCGGCGGGATGGATTTCGAGCAAGTCCTCGGGGTGCCAGACCGTGTTTTCGGTCCGCCGCGTCTGGGCACCGACGTTGTAGTGGCTGAGGATGCGACCGGTAGTCAGCAGTAGCGGGAAGCGCGGGCCCGTTTTTTCGTCGGTCGGGACATAGTCGGTGACGACGAACTTGCCCTTGCCGCGCACAAAGCCATCGACATGCATGATCGGCGATCCATTGGGAGCGGCATCGGTGACCGGCCATTGCAGCGAACCCTCTTCGTCGAGCCGCGCAAATGATACACCGGCAAACGTCGGGGTCAGTCGGGCGATTTCATCCATGATCTGCGACGGATGGGTGTATGCCCAGTCGAGACCCATCGCCTGCGCCAGCCGCTGCGTGACTTCCCAGTCCTCGAGGCCGTTGAGCGGCGTCATCACCTTGCGCACCGGCTGGATACGGCGTTCGGCGTTCGTGAACGTGCCGTTCTTTTCGAGGAAGGTCGATCCCGGCAGGAAGATATGGGCGTAATTGGCGGTTTCGTTGAGGAACAGGTCGTGGACGATTACGCATTCCATTGCCGCTAGGCCCGCCGAAACGTGCCGGGTATTCGGATCGGACTGCAGGATGTCCTCGCCCTGCACATACAGCGCCTTGAAATGCCCATCGACGGCAGCATCGAGCATGTTGGGAATGCGCAGGCCCGGTTCGGGATCGAGAGTCACTCCCCAATCGGCCTCGAACAGACGGCGCGCGTTTTCGTCGCTGATATGGCGATAGCCCGACAGTTCGTGCGGGAAGCTGCCCATATCGCACGCGCCCTGGACATTGTTTTGCCCACGCAGCGGATTCACGCCGACGCCGCGGCGCCCAATGTTGCCGGTCGCCATCGCCAGATTGGCGATCGCCATGACAGTCGAGCTGCCCTGGCTGTGCTCGGTCACTCCCAAACCGTAATAGATCGCACCGTTGCCACCGGTCGCAAACAGCAGTGCCGCAGCGCGCAGATTGGCGGCGGGCACCATCGTGACGGGTTCGAGCGTCTCGGGCGCATTGCGCGTGTCTGATACGAACTCGGCCCAGTGCCGGTATTCGTCCCAGTCGCAGCGTTCGCGAATGAACGCCTCATCGGCGAGCCCCTCGGTCACGATAACATGTGCAAGCGCGGTGAGCACGGCGACGTTAGTGCCAGGCCGCAGTGGCAGATGGTGATCGGCCTCGATATGCGGGGTACGGACCATATCAATCCGACGCGGATCGATGACGATCAGCCTTGCCCCTGCGCGTAGGCGGCGCTTTATGCGGCTGGCAAAGACGGGGTGGCCGTCGGTCGGGTTCGCGCCGATGATGAGGATGACGTCGCTGTCTTCGACGCTGTCGAAATCCTGCGTGCCAGCGCTCGTCCCGAACGTCGTCTTCAGGCCATAGCCGGTCGGCGAATGGCAGACGCGCGCGCAGGTATCGACATTGT
>JANNCK010000105.1:0-12378 GCA_031386545.1 Sphingomonadales bacterium | reverse complement strand
CCGCAAGCGCAGGGGCTGATCATCGTCGATCAGGCCCGTCCTCGCATGCCAGACGTGCCCGAGCCCTACCTGCGGATCAGCATGAACGGTCGGGTGGTGGTTGCCGATACCAACTCCGGGGTGCAGATGCATTTCCTGGGTCAGATCAAGCGCCAGAACGGCGAAATGCGCTTCACCCTGGCCACCGCCGAGAATGGCTTCATCTCGCCCCTCGAGCCTGAGTTTCAAGAGAAACTGGCCGATCTCGCGGACCGAGTGGTAAACCGGGCCTTCTCTGAAGATGACTTGGCAGCCGAAATCCGTCAGCGCCTTCAGATCAATTAAGAAACGAACCGTAGTCCAGTTGAGAAAGTCCTGTTCGAGTTGACCCGGGTTGCCAATGCCGAAGTCTACGTCCTTGGGAGGGGACTTGACGATGAGTGCAGAACAACGCAGCGCCCAAAGGGCTCGTCCGGCGTTCGAATTTTCGGACATCGACCCAAAAGAAACCTCACGCGCCTGGAACCGGTTTCTGGCAAGCCGCAACACGCCAAGCCTGCCGCTGGATGGCGTGCGCTCGGTGATCTACCAATCTTGGGTTCGTTCCAACACCACAGGTGTAAGACCGGAACAATTCGCGGCCCCGTCGCTTGAACGCAATGTGGTGGCGACCAAATCGACCTTTGACCAGGCCGAACTGCGCCGCGCCACCCACGCCTCGATGCTGCGGATCGGCGAACTTCTATCTGGGGCCGAGGCTATGTTGCTCTTGACCGACCGCGACGGCGTCATTCTGGAAACCGTCGGCGACAATTCCACTTTGTCCAAGGCCGGCAAGATCAACTTGACCGTGGGCGGCGTGTGGAGCGAGGATGCGTCAGGCACCAACGGCATCGGCACGGCGCTTTGGACGGGCCAGCCGGTCTATGTGCACGGCGAGGAGCATTTTTGCGAAGGCATGAAAGCCTGGTCCTGTGCTGCCGCGCCAATCCGCGACCCGGTTGACCAAAGCATCATCGGCGTGGTCAATCTGTCCGGCCTGACCTCGATCTTCCAGAAACACAACGCTGCCTTCGCCGCCATCGCCGCCCGCGACATCGAACTGGTGCTGGAACAGGAGCAGTCGCTGCTGAACATCCGGTTGATGGAGGCGATCATCGGCAAGTTTCCGGTCCATGCCCAGGACAGCCGCGAAGGGCTGGCGATCGTCGACCGTTTCGGCCGACTGATCTTTAGCCGCAACAGCGGGCTCGACGTCGGCCGGTCCGATCGCGACCTCGGACTTGGTGCGCGTTTTCTGGAACTGCCCGAAGGTATCACGGAAGAAAAGATCCTCGCCGCCTTGCCGCATGAGCATGGTTGCCAGGACATCAGGCTTATCGAAATCGATGGCGCGATCCGCGGTGCGGCCCTCGCCTTCGGGGCCGCGCCGCGCCCAAGGCACATTCCCGCCAGTCAATTCACGCCCCAGGCCGCGGCGCTGCCGGGGGTCGAGATTGGCACCACAGGCCTCAAGATCGTGGGCCGCAGCGATGTTCTGCTCGCCGCCCTCGACACCGCGAACCGTATAGCTTTTGCCAGCGAGCCGACGCTGATCGAGGGCCAAACCGGTGTAGGCAAGGAATTGTTCGCCCGGTTGATCCATGCCCGGATGGACCCCGACAGCATTCATCCGTTTCGAACCATCAACTGCGGCGCAATAACGCTGCGCTCGATCCCCAGTGACGTGCTTGATCCCTCGGATGGCAGCATTCCGGCCCCGTTGTGCCTGGATGAGATCGGCGAGACCGGGCCAGAGGCGCAGCTTTACCTGCTTGGTTGCCTTGAAGAGCGGATGACACGACTGCGCGGTCCCGAACAGGGCGACGCAGCACTTCGCGTGCTGTCCCTGACCAACCGCGTGATGCATGACGAAGTCGAGGCCGGACGCTTCCGCCGCGATCTGTTCTACCGGCTCAGCGCTATCACTCTGACCATTCCGCCCCTTCATGCCCGCGGCGAAGATGTCCTGCTGATCGCGGAACATTACAACCGCAAGTTCAGTGTCGAAACCGGCCGCGACCTGCTCATCCTGGGTGCCGAGGTGCAGGACGCCTTGATGGCCCGTGACTGGCCCGGCAATGTGCGCGAGCTGCGCAATCTGGTTTCCCGCCTGCACCATCTGGCCAAGTCGCGCAGAGTTACCTTGGCCGATTTGCCGCAAGATTTCACGTCCAAGGCCGCTTCATCGCCCCGGACGGATCACGCACCTCCCCTCGCAGGGACCACGTCCCTGAAAACTGCCGAAGCCACCGTGATCAAGAACGTTTTAGAACTGTACCACGGCAATCTGAGCAAAGCGGCAATTAGCCTGGGGATCTCGCGCCCGACTTTGTACCGCAAGATCCAGCACTTTGACATCAAGCTGCCCTGAACTGTCCGCTTCCAACCCCTGGCATTGATGCTTCCATTGGGATTGGCGCTGGACTTCACGCAATCGCCGCACCAGCATCACCCGCGCCGCGCAGGCCACCCTACCGACAAAGTTGCTGTGGCCAGACGATCGGGGCCTCCAGACGGATGCATCGATCTCAATTTTCTCTCTCAGGCAATTTCACGCCCCGCATTTTCCCGCTTTTCGGCGCGACCAGCAGGACATTCTTGCCCAGTTCATCCGCACGGTCTGTGCTGCAATTTCAGGTACTTGCCCGCAACGGCCTCATCACTCAGGCCGACTATCGCAAGGCCGCCTCGATGTTACCTCCATCCACCGTGATAACGTGGCCGGTGGTGCGTTGCGCTGCAGACAAGGCCACAAATGCCTCGGCGACATGGCGTGCCTCGACCTCGCGTTGCAGAAGGTTGCCGCTCATGTAGCTGTCTTCGGTCAAGCCCCGGGCCGCAGAGCGCACAGAGATCATCTCGTCCGTCAACAGACCCGAACGAATGCGATCGGCGTTGATTCCGTTAACACGGACGCCTTCCGCCCCCAGTTCCAGCGCCAATTGGCGCAGCAGGAAAAACGTGGCCGCCTTGGGAATGCCATAAGCCGCCAATCCGCGGCCAGGATTGACCGCCTGCTTTGAGACATTGATCAGGATCTGTCCGGTTTCATCTGCGACACGCCCGCCCCGCGCTGTCGTCTGAGCCCGGAACACGGCGATGGCCGCTTGGGCAAAGTCCTGATGGGCAAAAAAATTCAACTCGAAACTCTGCCGCAGAACGGCATCAGGCAACGTCGCGACATCGCCCGTCATGGCCGCCCCTGCGTTTGATACCAGAATATCCAACCCGCCAAAGCGTCGCACGCAATCTGCAACGGCCTTGGCGGCGGCACCCGGTTTTGTGATATCGCAGGCCAACCCGGCATGGTCCCGACCCAAACCGGCGACGGCCGCAGCCAGGGCATCAGCGTCAAGGTCGACCAGGAACAGCGCTGCACCTTCTGCGGCAAAGGCGCGGGCCGTGGCCAGACCGATGGCCCCTGCCCCGCCGGTGACCAAGACCACTTTGCCCTGATGGCGCGGCGGCTTTGCCTTGCCCAGTTTTGCCTGCTCCAACGACCAGTATTCCGCGTCAAACTGATCGGATTCGGTAATCGGACGAAACCCGCTCAACCCCTCGGCATCGCTCATCACGCGTGAAGACTGGCAGCCGATGTCGGCCGCAATCCGTGCGGCTGCGGCATTGGCGCCCACGCCGACGATGCCCAATCCTTCGGCCCAGATCAGTCCGGGCATCGGGGCGAGCATGGTCTTGGCGCCGCCAAAACGCTGGGCCTGTCGGGCAAAATACGCGCGATAGCGGTCGACAAAACCAGTGACCTCGGCGCGGATCGCTTCTGATCCGGCGGCCAGAGTGGCGGCGGTGAGCAGCAGCGGATGACCTTTGGTGCGGATAACGTGATCGGGCGTGGCGACGCCGCGCTGCGCCAGCGATGGCAGATCGGGCCGGGCAAGAAAGCCGTGCAGGTCCTCGCTTGCCCGCAGGTCCAGCACCGGCAGGGCCGCATCACCCGCCAGCGCCGAGGCAAGCGCTCCGCGGATCATGGCAAGGTTTTCCAAGGGATCGACCAGCGCCGCGCTTGGGTACAGCCGAGACGGGCGGCGGTCAGCCAACCAGGCCTCGACCGCATTGGTATGTGCCAAAAGCTGGTCATAGGACGACCTGGCCGTTGGTCCCCAGGCAAAGTGACCGTGGTTGACCAGCAAGAGACCCTCTGCCTCGGGGCTGGCCTGATGGGCGGCAGCGGCCGCCTTGGCCAGCGCAAAGCCGGGCATGATATAGGGCACCAGTGTCAGACGGGTGCCAAAAATTTCCGCGCAAGCCTCGGCCACTTCGGGCAGGTTTGCCAGCGACAGAAAGGCCGTGGCATGGGTATGATCGACATAGCGGTGCGGCAACCAGGCATGCAGCAGCGTCTCGACCGAGGGGTTTGGTGCCGCGCTGTCCATAAGATTGGCGCGCTGGACATTGACCATTGCTTCGTCCGAAAGGCTGCCAAGGGCGCGCAACCGCAACAGCGGGGCCATGCGCACTGCGGGCATACCCGCTGCAGTGATGACATCCAGATCGGCGCCCGACCCCTTGACATGCAGCACGTCGACATTGTCGCCAAAGACATCCGTGGCAAACAGCTTGACCGACGTATTGCCCCCGCCATGCATGACCAGATCAGGATCCCCCCCGATCAGCCGCGAGGAATAAACCCGAAGCGCCAGTTCGCGCGCTGATGGGTCCGTCCCAGCCTGGTCCTGCATCCGCCGCGCAGCCTCGTCGTTCCAGCGATTGACAATCATCGGGGTAGTCCTTGCTGCAGAGATGCGTTTTGGGATGTGGCAAAGGCTGCGGTGCGACCTTTGGTGTCAAAGACGCAAAAGTCAACTTGTGTTGGCGAAGGTGATATTCCCGATGAGAAATCGCTCAGAAATGGGTTTGGGGCGACGCCGATGGACCCATGACCAATAGGGTAGAACTTTGCCGGGGATTGCCAACAAAAGGTGGACGCCAGACCTTATCCTTTGGGTTTGCGACCAGCGATAACATCCGGAAACATCGCCGCCAATGCCTGCGGCGTCGCCGCGCAAATGCCGCGTTCTGTGATCAACCCGGTCACCAGATGCGCCGGCGTCACGTCGAATGCCGGATTGCGTGCGCCGGTCCCGTCCGGCGAGATTTGTACGCTGATCACCTCACCGGCCGCAGTACGGCCTTGCACATGCGTGACTTCCCTTGCCGACCTCTCTTCGATCGGGATCTCCTTCACACCGTCCTTCACGGTCCAGTCAATCGTGGGCGACGGCAGGGCCACATAGAAAGGTACACCATTGGCGCTTGCCGCCAAAGCCTTGAGATAGGTACCGATCTTGTTGCAGACATCGCCGTTCGCCGTGACCCGGTCGGTACCGACAATGACGACATCGACCTGCCCGCGCTGCATCAGATGGCCGCCTGCGTTGTCGGCGATAACGGTGTGCGGAATGCCGTGTTCGGACAGCTCGAATGCAGTCAGCAACGCGCCCTGATTGCGCGGGCGGGTCTCGTCGACCCAGATGTGCAGCGGCAACCCGGCGTCGTGCGCCATGTACATCGGCGCAGTCGCGGTGCCGTAATCGGCGGTTGCCAGCCAGCCCGCATTGCAGTGCGTCAGGATGTTGAGCGGGCGGTCAGGATGCTTGGCGTGGAGGTCGCGGAACAGCACCAGCCCATGCTCGCCAATGGCCCGCGACAGGCCGACGTCCTCTTCGACGATAGCATCGGCGCGCGCGAACGCCGCTTCAGCGCGCTGCTCCGGCGGCAAGGGGCGAACGGCGTTGGCAATCTCGTCGAGCGCCCAGCGCAGGTTTACCGCTGTCGGGCGCGTCGCGTTGAGCATGGCGTGGTTTGCGTCGAGGCTCGCGTCCGACGGATCGTCGGCCAGCGCCATCGCCAGCCCGTACGCCCCCGTCATGGAGAGCAACGGTGCACCGCGCGTCCACATCTCGCGGATCGCCTGCGCCGCAGAGGTGGCATCGCGCAGCTCGACCCATACGACTTCCCACGGCAGCCGCCGCTGGTCGAGAATGCGCGCGCCGCGCCCGTCGGCGGTCCGCATGATCGAGCGCGTGTTCTGCCCGCTCAGCTTCACAGCACGATCTCCGCAAACGAGGCAATGTCGCCCTGCCCATGCTCCCGATCAATCAGCATCGCGCGCATCCCCGCTGCCTTTGCCGCGTCAGTCTCGGCGACAATGTCCGACAGGAACAGCATCTCGGCAGGCGACACGCCCAGTGCATCCGCAATCATCAGATACGACATCGCCTCGCGCTTCGGCCCCGTCGTCGTATCGAACCAGCCCGAGAACAGCGGCGACAGGTCGCCCTGGTCGCTATGCCCGAAAATCAGCTTCTGCGCGGCGACCGACCCACTCGAAAACACCGCCAGCTTCAGCCCGTCGTCATGCCAGCGCCGCAGTCCCTCGGCGGCGTCGGGATAGACATGGCCGGTCAGTTCGCCCGCCGCATAGCCTTCCGCCCAGATTCGGCCCTGAATGTCCTTGAGCTCGGTCACCTTGGCATCGGCATCCATCCACGCGAGCAACTGAGCCAGATCGCCGCCATGCTCGGCAACATAGGCGGGCAGCCGCGCGCGGGCATGGGGGAACAAGGTTTCGTGGACGAAGGACAGCGACGATGTCGTGCCTTCAATGTCGGTGAGGATGGCCCGAATCATGTCGGGGTCAGGCCGGTTCGTAACGCGGAAACCGTTCGGCGATGTCGCTGCCGGTGAAGGCCGCGACCCAGCCGTCGGGGTTCACGAACATCCGGATTGCGGTGAAGTTCGGCGCGGCGCCCATGTCGAACCAGTGGGTCATGCCCGCAGGTACCGACATCAAATCGCCTTCGCAGCAGAGCACGTTCCACACACGCCCGACAGCGTGGAGCGTGAACAGCCCTTCGCCGCGCACGAAGAAGCGCACTTCGTCTTCGGCATGGGTGTGTTCGGACAGGAATTTGGTCCGCATCGTGGCGCGGTCGGGATGGTCCGGCGCGACGCTGACCACATCGATGCTCTGATAGCCGCCCCTCGCCTTTAGCCATTCGACCTCTGGCGCATAGGCCGCAAGGATAGCGTCGCCTTTTGCGTCCGCGGATAGCCCGCGCGTCGGCCAGCGTTCGAAATTGACGCCGATTTCAGCCAGTACGTCAGTAATTGTGCCGCCATCGGTTGTCTCCGACAGTTTCGTGCCATCCTCGGCAAAGATTTCGAGTGTGCTCAACGGTTGAAACTCCGTTCGGCGAGTTCGGCGGCGATCATCCACTCGATCCCCTCGATCACCCGTTCTGCCTCGGCCATGTCGCGGCCCCAGCCATAGAGGCCGTGCCCCCGAATCAAATAGGCCGGGATGGCGTCCAGTGCCAGCAGCGCGGGCGCGACGGCGGCGATAATGTCGGCCATGTCCTGACTGTTGTCGACAATCGGCAGCGCGACCGAAACATCATGCGTCGCAATCCCCGGCAGCACTTTCAGCAGCTCGTGCCCCGCCAGCGTGTAGCTGCACGCATCGGCAAACGCGCGGCTAAGGCCCACCGCTTCAGCCGAATGGCTGTGCAGTACCGCGCCGCATGTCGGGAAGCGCGCGTAGAGATCGAGGTGCAGCTCGGTTTCCGCCGACGGTTTCTTGCCGTCGAGCGAAATGCCCGCCGCATCTACGAGCATCACATCATCGGGCGTCAGTCGCCCCTTGTGCTTGCCCGATACCGTGACGGCAAACGACCCGTCATCGAGCCGCATCGAGTAATTCCCCGCCGTCGCCGGGGCCCAGCCCTTCGCATCGAGCCAGCGCCCGATCACAACAATGGCGGCTTGTGCCGTCTGATAATCGACCGATGCCATGTCGCGGGTTCCTAGCCTTGGGGCGCGGGTCCGAACAGTCGAGTCAACAGCCCGCGCACCTTGACGATCGCGTAGAGCGAGCCGCCCGCGACCGCAATCGCGACGAAGATCGCGGCGATCGGGTTGAGAAGCGTGACCGCGAGCAGGCCGGCGGTGGCAACATCCTCGCCGGTCGAGACGACGATATTACTGACCGGCTCGGGGCTGGCGTTGACCACGGCGCGCGTCCCCGCCTTGGCTGCATGTGAAGCCAGCGCCGCGCTGCCGCCGAGCAACAGCGCCACCGCCTGCCACTTCGGATCAGCGGGATCGACGATGGCCAGCGCAAGCAATGCCCCACCAACGGGCCGGACGGCGGTGTGCACCGCGTCCCACATCGTGTCGAACCACATCACCTTATCGGCGAGGAATTCGGCGACCAACCCGAGGCCCGCAGCGCCCAGTACCCACGGGTTGGCGAGGACATCGAGGCTTGAAATCTTGTCAGGCAGGTCGAGCCAGCCGAGCCGCATCGCCCAGCCCACCGCAAACACGCATAGATAGATGCGCCACCCGGCGAGCAAGCTTACGCTCGACGCCACCCCCAGCAGTTCGACCATTCCCATAACCGATAACGTCGCACGCGACTTCACGCGGCGCAACGGGTCCGCTACGCGAACAATTGTGTCCAGTCCCATCCCAGCCGCCACACTTGTCCTGTTCCGCGATGGACCCAGTGGTCCCGAGCATCTGTTCGTCGAGCGTGCGGCAACGATGGTGTTCGCGGGCGGGGCCGTTGTGTTTCCCGGCGGACGGGTCGATCCGGGTGACTATGAACTGGCGACGCGGTTCCCGCATCTCGACGCTGAAGACGCCGCCGCGCGCATTGCCGCGGTGCGCGAAACCATCGAGGAAGCAGGGATCGCGGTCGGTCTTGATGCCGATGTCGAAGTGTTGCGCGCGGCGTTGTCGGAAGGGAGCGCACTTGGTCCGCTGCTCGATAGGCACGGGTTGACGCTCGATCTGGATATTCTGGTGCCGTTCGCGCGCTGGTGCCCGAATTTCAAGGAAACGCGCACGTTCGACACGCATTTCTACCTTGCCCGTGTCGAGGCAGACCATGCTGAGGCGCGCGTCGATGCCACCGAGAACACGCATCTGTTCTGGGCAACGGCGTCGCAGGTGCTCGCGCGCGCCGATGCGGGCGAGATCAAGATCATTTTTCCGACGCGGCGTAATCTTGAACGCCTTGCCATCCTCGACAGCTTTGACGCGGCGCAAATCCATGCCGCCGCACACCCTGTCACAACGATTACCCCGTGGATCGAGGCCCATGACGGCAAGCAACGGTTGTGCATCCCCGATGGACTTGGCTATCCGGTAACGTCCGAAACTCTGGACCGGGCGATGCGCGCGTGACCGAACAAACCCCCCTCGAAGCCTTTCGCGCTGTCCTTACCGGCACCGCGCGCGCCGTCGCGCATGAGCCCGAGGTCGAGCTGGCCTACACCGCCGACGCACCGGTGCAGGCGGGCAAGAACCTGAAAGTGCCGATGCCCGGTCGCGCCCTGCCCGCCGATCAGGTGGCGGAGGCACGCGGCTTTGCCGATGGGTTTGCGCTCCGCCTGCGCCATCACGATGTCGCCGCGCATAGCCGCTACGCGCCCGTACCTGTCATAGCCCGCGCGGTGTTCGATGCGGTCGAAACAGTACGTATCGAGGCGCTTGGCTCGCGCGGCATGGCGGGGATGCGCGATAATTTGTCGCACGCCCTCGATATGCGGATGCGTTCCGACCCGATATCGCGCGCCAAGGCCAAGGATGAGGTGCCGTTGTCGACGGCGGTCGCACTGTTGCTGCGCGAGCGGTTGACTGGCGAAGCACCGCCCGCTGGCACTGAAACCGGGCTCGACCTTGTCCGTGACTGGATCGAGGAAGCAGGCGGCGCGGACATGGATGCGCTTGGCCTCGTCCTCGACGACCAACGTGCCTTTGCAACGCTGGCGACAAAGTTGCTGGAAGATCTGGCCCTGATCGAGGGCGATGCCACGGCTGACGATAAGCCGGATGACAATGAGGACGAGGGCGAAGACCAGTCGGCGGGCGACGACGCCGAAACTGATGAGGACGACGGGGGCGAGGGACAGGTCGACCAGCGCGGCGAGCGATCAGAGGGCGACGACAGCGACGGCGAGGGTGAGGCCGAAGGCGAAGAGATGGCCGACGACGACCAGGCCGAGGGTGGCGATGGCGAGCAGGAGGAGATGCTGCCCGTCCGCCCCAACCGTCCGCCCGCCGACCTGACGCCGGGGTTCGATTACAAGGCATGGACGACTCAATTCGACGAAGTGATTGCCGCTGACGAGTTGTGCGATCCCGACGAGTTGGTCCGGCTGCGCGCGTACCTCGACCAGCAATTGCTGACGCTGCAGGGCGCGGTAACCAAACTCGCCAACCGCCTCCAGCGCCGCCTGATGGCGCAGCAATCGCGGTCGTGGGACTTCGATCAGGAGGAAGGGATGCTTGACGCGGCGCGCCTCGCCCGCGTCGTTGTCAGTCCCGCGCATTCGCTAAGCTACAAGATCGAGCGGGAGACCGAGTTCAAGGACACGGTCGTGTCGCTGCTCATCGACAATTCGGGGTCGATGCGCGGGCGACCGATCAGCATTGCCGCGATCAGCGCCGACATCATGGCGCGCACCCTCGAACGCTGCGGTGTGAAGACCGAAATTCTCGGCTTCACCACCCGCGCATGGAAGGGCGGACAGGCGCGCGAGAACTGGCTGGCAGCGGGGCGGCCGCAACTGCCCGGCCGCCTCAACGACCTGCGCCATATCGTCTATAAATCGGCGGATGCGCCGTGGCGACGCGCACGGACCTCGCTCGGCCTGATGATGCGCGAAGGGTTGCTCAAGGAAAACATCGACGGCGAGGCGTTACTCTGGGCGCACAGCCGCCTGATTGCGCGTCCCGAGGACCGCAAGATCCTGATGGTGATTTCCGATGGCGCGCCGGTCGATGATTCGACGCTCAGCGTGAACAGCGGGTCGTATCTCGAAAAGCACCTGCGCCAGGTCATTGGCTGGATCGAAGGCAAATCGCCGGTGCAGCTCGTCGCGATCGGTATCGGCCATGACGTAACACGCTATTATGCGCGCGCGGTGACGATCATGGATGCGGACCAGCTCGGCGGGACGATGGTCGAGCAACTGGCAGGGCTGTTCGATCTGGAGCGGTAACGGGCGACAACTGTGCTGCCGCACCACGTCATAAATGAGGGGCCGGAGCGTTTCCGCTCCGGCCCCTACCCCTCATGACGCAACTCGAGGGAAACCGGTTTAGCGGCGATTGTAGCAGCTGCCGCTCTTCTCGATGGCGCGCCCTGCCAGCGCACCAGCACCGGCACCCAGAATCAGACCGGTCGTGCTGGGCTGGTTGCGGTAGCCGCCCCGGCCGATCTCGCGACCGAGCAGCCCACCGGCAATCGCGCCGAGGATGGTGCCGGTTGTGCCCGAATTGCGGCGGCAGCGTTGATAATCGCGGTTATAGCCGCGGTAATTCTGATCCTCGTAACGGCGATCATCATAGCGCCGGTCGTCATAGCGCCGATCATCATAGCGACGGTTATCATAGCCACGGTTGTCATTGCCATTACCGCGGTAATAGTCACCCGGACGGTAAGTTTCGGCGCGACCGCCATAATGATAGCCATCTTGCGCCAACGCCGGGGTCGCCGTGAAGCCGACGGCAGCGACGCAGGCCAATACGGCCGTTTGGATCATCTTTTTCATCGTCGGTCTCCTTTTGCTGTGACTTGGCTTAGACCGACCGGCGTGGCGTGTTGCTGAACGCAGGTGTTAGGCCTTGTTCAGCTTCTGACCGGCTTTCATGATGGCCCCGAACCGCTATGAGGCACGCCATGCGGCTTGCCCGGACCCTCGCAGCTCTGTTGCTGTTCTGCGTCATTGGCGGCCCACGCAGCGCGTCACTGGTGCCTGTTGTGCCCGAACGCGTGACCATCACGTCCCTGCCGGTAACGCTCCAGCCGGATGACCCGTCACGGACCCGCGCCGGGCGGCTAACCCTGTTGCAAGGCTGGAAGCTCGCCAGCCGCGCGTCGCAGTTTGGCGGCTGGTCAGCGCTACACATCGATGGCGACCGTTTCACTGCGATTGGCGACTATGGCTCGGTATTGCGGTTTCGCCTGACGCGGTTCGGACGGGCGACGGACGCGCGGATTGACCCGCTGCCCGCCGGATGTGGTCGCGTCAATGACAAGCGCGAACGCGACAGCGAATCGCTGACGATGGCACCCGACGGCTGGTGGATTGGCTATGAAGTCGATAGTCGCCTGTGCAAGGTAACGTCGGACTTTTCCCGCGCGCTAGCGCTGCGACGCCCCGCCGCGATGGCCAACTGGCGCAGGCAATCCGGTGCCGAGGCGGTTCTCCGGCTTGCCGACGGGCGGTTTCTGGTTTTTGCAGAGCGTGCCCCCAAGGATGCGGTGCTGCGGCCGCTGCTGGTCTTTTCAGGTGATCCCGCTGACCCGAAGACGGCGCTATCAAT
>JANNCK010000104.1:0-1734 GCA_031386545.1 Sphingomonadales bacterium | reverse complement strand
CGATGTTGCCGGTGGTGCCGGTTATCCGGGGGCCAGCGAAGTTTCAGCCGGTCTATGTCGGCGATGTTGCCGATGCGGTGGCGGCGGTGTTGGGCGATGTTGGCGCGTACGGTGGCAAGACCTATGAGCTGGGCGGTCCGGAAGTGATCACGATGGCGGCGCTCAACCGCTGGATTGCGGGCACAACCGGGCGCAAGCGGGCGTTTGTCGCGATGCCCGATGCGGTCGCGGGGGCAATGGCGTCGCTCACCGGCTGGCTGCCCGGCGCACCGATGACGCGCGACCAGTGGCTGATGCTGCAATCGGACAATGTCGTGACTGGGGCGGACGGGTTGCGCGCGCTGGGCATCGCGCCGACACCGATTGAGGCGGTCGCCGACGGCTGGCTGGTCCGTTACCGCCGCCACGGACGTTTTGCCGAAGCGAAAGGCTGAAACTCTTGGATATTATCACTGCGATCCTCCTCGGCATTGTCGAGGGGCTGACCGAGTTTCTGCCAGTCTCGTCGACCGGGCATTTGATTCTGGCGACCGAATTACTCGGCTATGATGCCGCGCGCTGGGCATTGTTCAACATTGCGATCCAGCCCGGGGCGATCTTGGCCATTGTCGTGCTCTATTGGCGCACGTTCATGGATGTGTTGCGCGGGCTGATGCGGTGGGAGCCGTCGGCGGTGGCGTTCACGCGCAACTTGCTCCTCGCGTTCCTTCCGGCTGTGGTGCTGGGCCTCGCGCTTGGCGATTATATCGACTTGCTGCTCGAAAACGCGATTGTCGTCGCATGGGCGCTGATTGTCGGCGGCGTCGCGATTTTGCTGGTCGAACGGTTTGCGCGACCCGTCGAGACCGGCGGGGTGGCGGCCGTGACGTTCCGCCAGTCGGTGATGATCGGCCTCATACAGTGTCTGGCGATGATTCCCGGCGTCAGTCGCTCGGGCGCGACGATCCTCGGTGCGATGGCATACGGGATCGACCGCAAGACTGCCGCCGAGTTCAGCTTTTTCCTTGCGGTGCCGACACTGGCGGGGGCGACGGTGCTGCAGATGTTCAAGCACCGCAGCGAGATCACGCCCGATGCGCTGGGGCTGATCTGTATCGGGTTCGTGGTGTCATTCATCGTCGCCTATCTCGTGATCAAGGCGTTTCTAGCCGTCGTGACCCGCTACGGATTTGCCCCGTTCGCCTGGTACCGGATTATCGCAGGGGGAGCAGCCCTGATCTGGTTGATGAATAGATAGGACCGATTTAGGACTATAATATCGGTGGTCTGGGACAGTTTCGGGTCGAAACGAAATGACCCCGAGATATTTAGTCAGTTATACTGACCTATAATCTTGACTCTCCCGAGAATCGGCCTAACCGCGCTCGCTGGAGGGCATGATGGCCGATAACCCGATGCTGAAGTTCGTTGACCACGCGCAGGTCTATCCCGCCAAGCGCGCGGCGACGGCGCGTGCCGAGGACTTTCGCGAGATTGCGGATCGCTATGCGGTACAGAATGCTGAGGACCAGTCGGCGCGGTGTTCGCAATGCGGCGTCCCCTATTGCTCGGTGCATTGCCCGCTGCACAACCATATCCCCGACTGGCTGCGTTTGACGGCGGAGGGGCGGCTGCGCGAGGCGTATGAGCTGTCCAATGCGACCTCGACCATGCCCGAGATCTGCGGGCGCATCTGCCCGCAGGACCGGCTGTGCGAAGGCAATTGCGTGATCGAGTTTTCGGGGCACGGCGCGG
>JANNCK010000095.1:0-3346 GCA_031386545.1 Sphingomonadales bacterium | reverse complement strand
TGGGCTTTGGGGGCGGAGTTTTTCCTGCGTCATTTGCTCGATGCCGATGCGGCGAGCAACACGCTGTCGTGGCGCTGGGTGGCGGGGTTGCAGACGGCGGGGAAAACCTATCTGGCCACGGCTGACAATATCGCGCGCTACACCGAGGGACGGTTCAGGCCGACCGGGCTGGCGACGGCGGCGGTTGCGCTGACCGAGCCGTCTCTGGACGCAGCGCGGAACCTGCCCGAACCGGCGCAGGCCGACTGTCGCAAGCCATCGATGGTGCTGGTCACGCCCGAGGATATGCATCCGGAATCGGTCCTGCCCGTCGGCTTGCCTGTTGCGGGCGCAGTGGTTGTCACTGACGCCGTTTTGCTGTGGGGCGACGGCGCGCGGGCGTTCGTCACATCAGCAGCGAAGGAAACGGCGTCACGGACGGCATCGCATTTTGCTTGTGCCGCCGATGTGTCCGACACGCTCGATGCGGCATCGCTGATTGCGGCGGCGCAGGCAGCAGGGGTGCGCCAGATCGTCACGCTCTATGCGCCCGTTGGGCCTGTTGCCGATAGACTGGCGGCGCTTGCGCCTGAGTTGGCCAGCGAAAGCATCGCGCTCGTGCAGATCCGCCGAAACTGGGATGAACAATTCTGGCCGCACGCGAAGAAGGGGTTCTTTCCCTTCAAGGAACGGATACCGGCATTGCTTCGCGAGAAAGGATTACAGTGACCCTGACACTCCACGGCATCCCTAATTGCGACACGGTGAAAAAGGCGCGGACGTGGCTCGATACGCGGGGCGTGGCTTATGTGTTTCACGACTATAAGAAACTCGGCATTGATGCGGCGACGCTCGGACGCTGGGCCGATGCCGTCGGCTGGGAGCCGCTGCTCAACCGCGCAGGGACGACGTTCAAGAAATTGCCCGATGTCGACAAGGTCGGGGTTGATCGGGCGATGGCGATTGCGCTGATGGTTGCGCACCCGTCGATGATCAAACGGCCGGTGGTCGAGGGTGAAGGAAAACTGCTCGTCGGGTTCAAACCAGACGACTGGGCCACCGCTTTCGGTTGACCTGCCCCGCGCTGCGCGGGCATGGCGGCGGCATGGAACGCTCTGCCACCGAAATCATGCAGGACGCGGTTGTCGCCGCTGTCCTTGACGCCATTGTTGCCTGGAAAGCCGCCTCGGGCGGGCTTGCCAATGCGCTCGCACGCGATCTGGGGGCAGTCCATCTCAACACGACCTTCGCTGACCTGCCCAAGGAAGTGCAGAGCGCCATCACCGGCAGCACGCGCTCGGCGTTCAACCGGCTGCTGAAAGAAGGTTATACCGTGGCGAAGGGCGCGCCGCCGTCGCGAACGCCACCTACGGGCTCGCGTCCGCCACGCACCGACGGTCCGCCACGGGGTCCGCGCCCGCCGGGTCGTGGCCCCGGCAAACCGCCCATTGTCGAGACCAAACGCCCTCCGCGCGGCGGCGGGCCTGGCGGTGGTGGACGAGGCCGGTTACAATACACGTCGATGCGGGGCGGATCGTGCCGAACGTCTCGCCCAGCACTGGCCCGACTATGTCCCAAAAACTCGCGTCCGCAATATAATAGGTCGCGCGCACCACGTCGGTCAGCTCGAAGCCGCCCTCGGCCAATGACTTGGCAATCGTGCCCAGCGCATTACGCGCCTGATCGCACACGTCTTCGGGCATCGTCATTGTCGCATAGTCATAGCCGGTCGTCCCGGCGACAAAGCACCAGTCGCCCTGCACCACGGCGCGCGAATATCCGACCACCGCCTCGAACGGCGATCCCGATGAAATCAGCTGCCGTGTCACGCCCTAGCGCCCACGTGCCGGACCGCCTCGCCCGCCACCGCCAGGCCCGCCACCGCGCGGAGGGCGTTTGGTCTCGACAATCGGCGGTTTGCCGGGGCCACGACCCGGCGGGCGCGGACCCCGTGGCGGACCGTCGGTGCGCGGCGGACGCGAGCCCGTAGGTGGCGTTCGCGACGGCGGCGCGCCCTTCGCCACGGTATAACCTTCTTTCAGCAGCCGGTTGAACGCCGCGCGCGTGCTGCCGGTGATGGCGCTCTGCACCTCCTTGGGCAGGTCAGCGAAGGTCGTGTTGAGATGCACGGCCCCCAGATCGCGTGCGAGCGCATTGGCAAGCCCGCCCGAGGCGGCTTTCCAGGCAACAATGGCGTCAAGGACAGCGGCGACAACCGCGTCCTGCATGATTTCAGTGGCAGAGCGTTCCATGCCGCCGCCATGCCCGCGCGGCGCGGGGCAGGTCAACCGAAAGCGGTGGCCCAGTCGTCTGGTTTGAACCCGATGAGCAGTTTTCCTTCACCCTCGACCACCGGCCGTTTGATCATCGACGGGTGCGCAACCATCAGCGCAATCGCCATCGCCCGGTCAATCTCCGCCTTGTCGGTATCGGGCAATTTCTTGAACGTCGTCCCTGCGCGGTTCAGCAGCGGCTCCCAGCCGACGGCATCGGCCCAGCGCCCGAGTGTCGCCGCATCGATGCCGAGCTTTTTATAGTCGTGAAACGCATAGGGCACGCCCCGCGCATCAAGCCACGTCCGCGCCTTTTTCACCGTGTCGCAATTAGGGATGCCGTGGAGTGTCAGGGTCACTGTAATCCTTCCTCGCGCAACAACGCCGGTATCCGTTCCTTGAAGGGAAAGAACCCCTTCTTCGCGTGCGGCCAGAATTGTTCATCCCAGTTTCGGCGGGCCTGCACGAGCGCGATGCCTTCGCGGGCCAACTCAGGCATGAGCGTCGCCAGTCTGTCGGCAACGGGCCCGACCGGCGCATAAGCCGTCACAATCTGACGCGCCCCTGCCGCTTGCGCCGCCGCAACCAGCGGCGCCACATCGAGCGTTTCAGATAGTTTTGGCTGGCAGCGATATTGCGCTTCGACCCGCGATGCGCTGTCCGCCATTGCTGCGCCGACAAACACTCGTGCACCGTCTCCCCAAAGCAACGCGGCATCGGTCGCCGCCACTGCTCCCGCGACGCGCAATCCGTCGGGCAACGCCGTTTCGGGATTCATATCCTCGTGGGTGACCAGCAGCATCGCGGGCGCGCCTGCATCGACCTGCCTCGGTACGGACAAGCTGCGCGCGGCCTCGATCGGCGACTCGGTCAGTGGGAATGCTTCCGTCGCCAGTCCGACAGGCCTGAACCGGCCATCGGTGTAGCGCGCGATATTGTCCGCCGTGGCCAAGTAGGTTTTCCCCGCCGTCTGCAACCCCGCCACCCAGCGCCACGACAGCGTGTTGCTCGCCGCATCGGCATCGAGCAAATGACGCAGGAAAAACTCCGCCCCCAAAGCCCACGGCAGGCGCAGCGTGAAAATCCAGATCGAC
>JANNCK010000073.1:0-2487 GCA_031386545.1 Sphingomonadales bacterium | reverse complement strand
CGCCCTTCAAGCCAATTATGTGACAGCGGTATCGAGTGTGAACACCGCGTCCGACGGTCTGTTTGCCGGCTTCTCGAAACAACGGTCGGAAGCGATGGCGTTTAGCCTGATCGCTGACGATCTAGTGACCCGAAATAGCCGGTTGACCCTTGGCGTATCACAACCGTTGCGCCTTGCCAGCGGTACCGCGAGCCTGAACCTGCCGCAGAAAGTGCTGCTCCGGGCACCGGGCGACTATAGCTATCTCTATGAGACGAATGGCATCAACCTGACTCCATCGGGTCGGGAAATCCGCTATACCGTCGATTTCAGCCAGCGTGTGTCGGATAAGGCGAATTTCGCGCTGTCCGGCATGGCGATCAGCCAGCCCGGCCATAACGCCACGGCGCGCATGGGCGTTGCCGGCATGGCGAGCATGAAGCTGAAGTTCTAGTATGTGGCCGCTCGCCATTATGGCGGCGGCAATGCTAGCGGGCGGTCCCGGCGGGACCGACCCGCGCCGTGTTGCCGAACAGGGGCTGGGTACAAATATTGACGGTCGGATGGCTGTGGTCTTTCCCGATCCCGACAGTCTGCGTGACCGGGCCGTCATTTATCTTAGGATGAACAGGGACTGGTGCCGGGTCGGATCCGGTGACTATGTGCGGGGGTCTAACCGCATTGATCGCGGCGGGCGCAATCCCAGCATCCGGATGATCGACCGCCGCGAACGCGCCGTCGATATGTACTGGCGGGGCGGGCGGCTGGTGCTGATGCGGCGCGGAAAACAAATCGCCGCTCTCGACGTGCCCGCGCAAGGGTGCAAATAACCGGCGATGGAGCTCATTTGTTATCTCCACGACAGGTGGAAGCCGCGTATCCGGCCCGCCTCGTCACGGCGCGACTGGATGGACGCGACGGCGGAATCATTCGCCTATCGCTGCCTGCCACTTAACATCGCCAACGCGCACGGGTGGGAAGTGCTCAGCCCATGCGGGTTCGAGGCGATGTGGAATGGCGGGTCAGACCCCGCGGATGTCACCATCCGGGCCGATGCCGGCACCGCTGAACATGATGCACCAGTGGCGCTGTTCGGTCAGGGAACACTGACATTTCATGTCGCCGGGCTGTTTCGCACGCCGCCCGGCTGGAACCTGTGGGTGGGCGGGTCGCCGAACAGCGCCAAAGACGGCATCGCGCCGCTCGGTGGTGTGGTTGAAACTGACTGGTCGCCGTACACGTTCACCATGAACTGGCGCTTCACCCGGCCTAACCACTGGGTCAGGTTCGAAGTTGACGAACCGTTCTGCCACTTCTTTCCTGTCGAACGCAGCACCGTCGAGGCGGCCATGCCTCAGTTCCGGGCTATTGACGACGACCCGGCGTTGAAGGCGCAGTTCGACGCCTGGAGCGCAAGTCGCGATGCATTTCACGTCCAGATGCGTGAAAACCCGCCGTCACGACCCGCCGATAAGTGGCAAAAACTCTACTACCGCGGCGTTGATCCGTCGGGGGCGAGTGTCATTGCCGACCATCAGAGCAAAGTTGCGGTACGCCCTTTTGTCGAGAGTAGTCCGGCGGATTTGCCGACGTCAGCGCCGGTCGGGTGTCCCGCAGCCGCAACGCGCCACGGTATTACAATCGCCAAACCTGACTGAATGATGGCAAAGTGGGCGCGGCTGCAATTGCTGTCGTCCGAAGCCCTGGCGCTCCCCCGTTAGCCACCCGGGCAAACCCGGATGGCCGTAACGGCTTCCGCCGCGACTAGGGACGCCGGGCGAAGGTCACGAGCCCCGCTGCCGTCGGTTGACCGCGACCAGGCGCGGTCTGGAAGGTGAAACGCGCGCCAGCATGGCTCGCGCCGGACCCAGCAAGGAAGCCTTGCACCGCACCCGAGCACGTCGCCGTCGTGCAGCCATTGCCGGTCGATACGCCGAGGTCGCCGCCGAACCCCATCGTTGCGGTGTCGAGCACCATCACCGGGTTCGCCGCACCGCCGGTGCTGCTGACCAGATAATCATTGCCGCCAACCCGGATGCCCAGATCAATGCCGACCTTGGGTGCGGCGCCGAACGCGACGTTCAAGGTCGCGCTGTCGACTGTACCGGGCGTGGCATCGGTTGTCAGTGTGACGGCTGATGCGCCGAGCAGGTCATACGTTGCCGTGCCTGACGTCGGGATGTTGGTGGCGCGGGCACCCCAGACGACGAGCTCACCGTTGTTTTCCGCATAGGTCGTGCTGCCGGTCGCGCCGCTGACAAAGGTTTGCGCGGTCGTACCGCCTGCCCAGCGTGTCCAGCCGATCACGTCGCCGACACGGGTAAAGCCCCGGTCGATCGTTGTGCCACGACGCATGGTGTAGGCCGTCGTGGGGTCAGTCCCGATGGTGTAGGAGGCCAGACCGGCGGCATCGGTGGTGAGGCTTGCGGTCTGGGCGACGGTGGAATTTGAGGCGATAACAACTGATGTACCAGCTCCCGTTCCGGTGGGAGTGGGCGTTGGTGTCGG
>JANNCK010000403.1:0-2776 GCA_031386545.1 Sphingomonadales bacterium | reverse complement strand
CGCGGATGTAGAGATTGGTCAGGCGGATCTTGTTGTCGTCCCACTCATAACCAAGACCCAGCAAGCCGTTGACGACGATCCGCTGGTCAGTGTTGACCTCGGTAAAATTGGACTCAAGCGTTGAGACATCGGCGCTGAGCGAGCTTTGGCGCAGGGCTTGGCGTGTCACATAGCGATTGCTGTACCCCGCCGCCGCGATGACACCCAGCTCGCCCGTGCCGACCGGAAAGGATTTACCGCCGGTCAGGTTGGCCGAGAAATTAGGCGGCGTCTTGCCGAAACGCTGGATGAGGGCATTGCGTCCGTTGACGAGTTCAGCCGCAGTCGCCTGAGAATTCACTGTCCCTGCGCTCAGCCTAGCTCCACTGGCAAAAAACGCCGCGAGTGCAGGCGACGCGTTGCGTTCGCCATTATCGAAGCCGGTGTTGTCGCTGCGGCTGCCGAAATAGGTGTAGCCGAGCTGTGATGTGGTTTCGCTATCGCCCGAAATGCCGAAGCCAAAGTTGAGAAAGGGCTCGCGCGGCACGGCGCGCGTGGTCAGGTTGATGACGCCGCCGCCGAACTCGCCGGGATAGTTTACCGAATAACTTTTCTGGACCAGCGACGAGGCGATCACGCCGGTCGGAAAAATGTCAAGCGGTACCACACGGCGCAATGGCTCGGGACTAGGCAACGGCGACCCATTGAGCAACGCCAGCGAATAACGGTCGCCGAGACCGCGCACATAAACAAAGCCACTGCCAACGATGCTGAGGCCGGTCACGCGCCCGAGCGCGCCCGCGATATTGCCGTCGCCGGTCCGTGCGATTTCCGCCGCGCCCAGTACCGACACGACCTGATCGGAAGTCTTGGCAATGTTGCGGTCGCGCCGACCGGTCACGACGATTTCGTTCACGCCCGGAGCCGAAATCTCGACTTCCTCCTGCGGTACGGGTTCCGTCACAGCCGGTGGGGTCTCAGCCGTAGGCGTCCCCTCCGCAAGTGCGATCCACGGCGCAATAAACGCCGAAGTGACGAGGAGAGCGCGCGCGACGTGCAGCGGCTTAGACATTCTCAATCCCCCAAATTTGGGTGCAGAAACAGGGGCAACCGCCCCTGCCATCGGTACGGAAGTCAGGGTCAGGTCGTGGGCAGCGATGTGCACGCCGTCGATCCAGCGCCAAAGTTCACCGTCGCGGTGTTGCAGGTCCAGCCGGCATACCAGGTGTCGGTGCTGTTCCGCACGGCACCGATCCACGTCGTCACGTCGAAAAACGCCGACAGCGTCGTGGCGTTGAAACCGGTCACCGCGGTTTCGTTCGCGCCGTTAATGAACAGGCTCGACAAGCTCGGCGTGAAGGCGTCGTTGTTGTTGTTTGTGCCCGTCGCGAACGCCGCCGCGACCTGTGCTGCGGTGTAGGTTCCCGAACCAAGGAACTTTGTCGCGTTGCACTGGAGCGCGACCGATCGTGCCGCAAATCCCGCTGGCGTCGCACCCGAGCCATTCAAGCGGATACATTCGTTACTGGGGGCGAGGAACACGCCATTGGCAAGCGTCGTGTCCGAATTACCACGGAAGAGACCGGCGGCAAGATCGTTAGCCTCGTTATCGGCGCTCGTCGTTGGCTGGATTGCCGTGAAGTTGACGACGTTCAGACGCGTACGCGGCAAATCGGTTTCGAGGCCGTTGCTGTCGATTTCAAACAATGCGTCGCCGCGTCCCGAGCGTGGCAGCAGCAGGGCGTACTGGAGATTGGCCTGCGCGCCGGTATCGACATCAAGGCTGTCATCGTCCGCGCCTGTCGCAATGTAATACTTCAGGTTCGCCGCGCCGCCGAAGATTTCGATGCCGTCGTCGGAGCTGTTGTGCGACTGGATGTGATCAAGCACGGTTCCGGTACCGATGCCCTGCGGCGTGAGCGACTGAAGCTCGCGGTTCGCGCCGAGTACAAAGCCCGAATAGCGAATCTGGACATAGCTCATCCGGCCCGCGTTATAGGCGTTGTCACGACCGCCGTAGCGGGCGAGGTCAGCCGAACCCTCGGTATCGCGTTCGCAGGTGTTCGTCGCGATCGATCCGACGTTGCAGTCAGTCGTAACGCCGCGCCCCAGCAGCACAACACCGCCCCATTGGCCCTGTGACGTGTCGTCGTTGAGACCGAGGATGTTGTCGCGGCTTGTAAAGATGACGGGCTGACTGGCCGTACCGATTGCGCTGATCCGGTTGCCACGATTGACCGCGAGCCATGACTGGCCGGTGTTGCCGAACAGAATTGCGCCCGACGCGATGGTCAAGACGACATTGGTGTCAGCGGTTAGCGATGTGGTGCAGCCGGTCGTCGTCGATGCAACCGGTGCCGCCGCCGTCGGGGCGGAAATGCCACCGTCGCAGCCCACATTAACGCGGCCGTTGATCGAATAAACCAGGCCTGCGATCTTTGGCAGCGTTGTCGACACCCGGATCAGCGAAGGCAAGGTGCAGACACGGTAGCTGCCGGTCGGACCCGAAATCGTGCCACTGTCAGTCAGACCCTGCGGATCAAGAATTGTCGGGCAGCCTGCGGCGGCAACAACCCCGGTCGGTGTTGGCGTGGGGGTCGGGGTGGGCGTCGGCGTGACGTTGTTGATCGTCACATTGCCGCCGGTGCCGGGGGAGGCAATGTCGCTCGCGCCGCAGGCTGCAAGTGCTGCGCACGAGGCGCCCGACAGCATGACTTGGGTAAAGCGTTTGAACGAGGCCATATAATCTCCGCTCCGGCGCACCGGCTTCGAGTGAATATCGAGGATGCGGAATTGG
>JANNCK010000390.1:0-2850 GCA_031386545.1 Sphingomonadales bacterium | reverse complement strand
GTGACAGGTCGGTATTTCTACACCGGGTTCGAAGCGAAGTTCTGATAAACAGATACTCTCGGCCCCATCTATTTGTTGATTATTTCCGGTTGGGTGCGGCAGTCTCTGTCCCCAGCCGGATAGGGTACTCTATCATATTTGTGCCTATCGATTTGTCCCTGCCTGACGCCTCGCTGCACCGAGAAGTGGATCCTGATAACGGGTCACAGCTCGCTCTAATCTAACGCAGACCGAGAATCTTGTGCGCCTGTGTCGTAAGACGCCAAGCGGGGCGCGCCATGACGAATGCGATGGCCGCGTCGCGCGCTGTGGCGGCATCGGCGCAATCCATCGGCTGGATCAGGTAATGGTCGAACGACCATGTTTCCATCGCTTCAATGTCGCTGCCCGGCTGGGGCCAGACCAGTTTTAACTCGTTGCCCGATCGCTGGACGACATCGCTGCCCGCCTTGGGGCTGATGCATAGCCAGTCGATGCCCGGATGCGCCGCGATGGTGCCGTTGCTCTCGACGGCAATCTCAAACCCGCGTTGATGGAGCGCGTCGATCAAGGCATCATCGATCTGGAGCATGGGTTCCCCGCCGGTTAGCACGACATAACGCAGCGCAGCACCGTCACCCCAAAACGCCTGTACCGCGTCGGACAGCATTGCTGCATCGGCAAACCGGCCGCCGCCTGCCCCGTCGATACCGACGAAATCAGTGTCGCAGAATTGGCACACCGCCGTCGCGCGATCCTCCTCGCGTCCGCTCCACAGATTGCATCCGGCAAAGCGCACGAACACGGCGCGGCGGCCCGCCTGTACGCCCTCTCCCTGCAGCGTCAGGAACATCTCTTTGACGGCGTAGGTCATGCGTTTGTCGAAGCTTGGGCCGGGTCGGCCAGCCCTGCCTCGGCAAACCCCTTCGCACGCAGGCGACAGCTGTCGCAGACACCGCAGGGCTGCCCACCCGGCGTCGGATCATAGCACGACCATGTCGCCCCTGCGTCCAACCCCAGATCGACAGCAGCGCGGGCGATGTCGGCTTTGCTCAGCAGTGCCAAGGGCGCGTGGACGGTGAGTTTGGCCCCCTCGACCCCCGCCTTGGTCGCAGTGCGGGCCATCGCCTCGAACGCCGTGATGAATTCGGGACGGCAATCGGGGTAGCCCGAATAGTCGAGTGCGTTGATCCCGATAATCAGATCGTTCGCACCGACCGCTTCTGCCCAGCCAAGGGCGACGGACAGAAAAATCGTGTTGCGGGCGGGAACATAAGTCACGGGAATACCCGGCTCGACTCCGCCGCCGGGAACCGCAATGCTGGCATCGGTGAGCGCCGATCCGCCGAAGCGTGTCAGGTCGAGCGGCAGGACAACATGGCGCTCTGCACCCAACATCTTTGCGATGCGGCCAGCGGCCTTCAGCTCGATCCTATGGCGCTGATTATAGTCGATGGTCAGTGCGAACAGCCGGTATCCAGCGGCCCGGGCCATGCCTGCGGCGACCATCGAGTCGAGACCGCCGGAAATAAGCGCCACAGCAATGGCGTTGGGAGATGCAGAAGCAAGCGTCATGATGCGCTGCCGCTAAGGCCCGCACGGCGCATTCGCAAGCGCAGCAAGGCAAGGCAAGGCAAAAAAAACGGGCCGCTCCGAAGAGCGACCCAGATGTGGCCTCGCGGCCCACTAGGGAGGAAAAATGCGTATCAAACCTGATCCGCAGTCCTCCGATTAGCTGACAATGGTTAACGAGGCGTCAACGCGCCAAAGCTTCGGCGCCCAAAAATTTCAACGCACAAAAACTTCAACGCATAGAAAGCGCGGGACAATCACCGGTGCGACGCGCCTCGATAGCGAGGTCGAAGGGGGTTCCACGAACCATACCCTGCGTCTCGATCTGGGCGAGGCGCGGGGTTTCGACGCGGACGGTGGTCAGGCCATTACCCGAACCTTGGCATGTATAGCTCACAACCGCGCGACGCGGGTCATTGGCCACAACGAAGCGCGTGCACGTCGGCAATGGCTGACGGATCTGCAGCAGCACTTTCGGATCGCCGATGCACACCGAACGCGCCGTGAACTCCGTGTCACGCGATGTCAGGGTCCACTTGCCTGGCTGAAGCAAATTAAGCGCGTTCAACGGCGGCGCATCAGCCGCAGTTGAGAGCAGACCGGCAAGCGGCAGGATAAAATATCGAATCGACATGGCCAACAAAGCACCCAACGAGTTAGTGCGCGCGCTCCCGCGACGTCACTTCCGATTATGCGACCGTGGTCACATATAATCGATTCGTGACCGAAATGTTAGTGGGAAGTCACAATCTCGCGGGCCGCGATGGGAAACACCCGTGAACAGAAGGCACAATCGACCCCGATGGTCCCGCTATCATCGGCCATGGCAACACGTTCGTCTTCGGGAAACTGTGCCAGCACGCTGCGGATATGATCGGGATCGCAGCGGCATCCCTTGGCAAGCGAGGCTCCACCGAGCAGGCGCACTTCGTCCTCTTCGTTGAACAACCGCCAGACGATGGTTTCGAGCGGCAGCGCGCGGTCGAGCAATTCGTCGGGGCCAAGCGTGCTGCCAAGAATCGCGACATGTTCCCATTCAGGATGGTCGAGGCGGGTATGTAGCCGCTCGCGTCCTTCCTCGCCCTCGGGCAAGTGCTGGAGAAGTAATCCGCCCGCCTTGCAGCCATAGTCATCACGGCCAACTGCAATACGGACGAGGCTGGGGATTTGCTCCGACTGGGCAAAATAGCTCTGCGCGGCATCGGCCAGCGAACCACCCTCAAGCGGGACAATCCCCTGATATCGCTCGCCCGACACCGATTGGTCGAAGGTGATTGCCAGATACCCCTTGCCGAATAA
>JANNCK010000388.1:0-2012 GCA_031386545.1 Sphingomonadales bacterium | reverse complement strand
GCCGGGAATGAAATCGCCGACGCTCTGGTCAAGGCGAAGCTTGCCATCCTCGATCAACATCATCGCGGCCATGCCCGTGATCGGCTTCGTCATCGAATAGACGCGGTAGAGCGTGTCGGCATCGACCGCCCGCTGGCTGTCGGTGGCGAGTGTTCCGGCCATCAGGAAATCGGCACTGTCGGTTCCGCGGGCGACCGCCCCTACCAGACCGGGCAGTTTCTTGGCGGCGACATAATCATCGCACAGCGCCTGAACCTTGCTCCATCCACCCGCATTGGCCCGCGCCAACGCCCAGCCCGGCGTCGTGGCCAGCCCGCCAAACAGCGCTGCAGATCCGAAGAACTGGCGGCGATCCAAACGCGCGTCGAACATCTTCATTCCTTCCTCGTGGCGACCGCCGCTGCCTTGGCAAACAATGTCGGCAGGCCCGCATTGGCCAGCGTCGCTTTGGGCCACCATTGTGCGTCCGGTGGCAAAACGCAACCGGGATCGAGCGACGCTACGGCGACGGTGAGCTTCAGTCGAAAATGGGTAAAGACATGGGTGATGGTGCCGAACACACCCGCTGAGACGAAGCTCCCGAAACTAGGGACAGTCCCTAGTTTCGCAAGGTTCGTCGAAAAATAGGGACTGTCCCTAGTTTCGAGCGTGGCCCCAGTTTCGAGCGTGGAAGGCAACGCCAGCATCCCGCCGAGCAAGCCTTTTGCCGGACGCCGCACCAGCAACACCTGCCCGTCCTGCTCGATCCACCACGCTATGGCCGTCCGTTCGGGCTTCACCGTTTTTGCCGCACGGCGCGGATAACCGCCGGGATCACCGCCCGCGTAAGCATCACAATAATCAACCAGCGGGCACAGGCCACAGCGCGGATTGCGCGGGACGCAGATTGTCGCCCCCAAATCCATCATCGCCTGCGCAAAATCCCCACAACGCACGTCGGGCGTGATCGTATCGGCCCGCTGCTTGAGTTCCGGCTTTACCCCCGGCAACGGCGTTTCGACCGCAAACAGTCGCGCCACGACCCGCTCGACATTGCCGTCGACCACAACCGCGCGCTGGCCAAATGCAATCGCGGCAATCGCGGCGGCGGTATAGGGACCAACCCCCGGCAAAGTCCGCAATCCCACTTCGTCTTTGGGAAATCCCGACGCTGCCACAATTCGCGCACAAGCCACCAAATTACGGGCGCGCGAATAATAGCCGAGGCCTGCCCACGCCGCCATCACATCGCCCTCGTCCGCCGCCGTGAGCGCGGCGACTGTCGGCCAGCGCGCCGTAAACCGCGCGAAATACGCCTTCACCGTGGCGACCGTCGTCTGTTGCAGCATGATCTCCGACAGCCACACGCGGTAGGGTTCTGGCGGCGGCGTACCCGGAGGACTACGCCACGGCAGGTTACGCGCATGGGCATCATACCAGGGCAACAAAGCAACAGCGATGCGAGACATATCGACGGACACGCTTTGCTTGTGGCATGGACTGTCGAAATGGCGAAGCGTCCCCCCCCTCCCTCCGAACCCGTCCGCGCCAATCGCGCGCGCGCCGTCGCCGATATCGTCCCCGATGTGGGCCGCGCGGCGTTCCGGCGATTCGGCTTTGTCCAGTCGTCGGTGGTCAGCCGCTGGTCCGAAATCGTCGGTGAACGCTACGCCCATGCCTCCGCCCCCGAATCGATCCGCTTTCCGCATGGCAAGCGTGAAGAAGGCGTGCTGACTGTTGTCGTCTCGGGCGCGCACGCTCCGATGATGCAGCATGTTGCGCCAACCTTGATCGAACGGGTCAACCGGTTCTTCGGTTATTCAGCCATTGTCCGTGTCGTCATCCGTCAGGGCGCATTACCTGCCCAGCCACGCCGCGCCGTGCCCAAGGCATCGGTGCCGATCCCGATGGACCTCGGCGAGTCGCTCCGCACGATTGCCGACCCCGAACTCAAGGCCGTTCTCGAATCACTCGCGCGCGGCGTTGCTGCCGCCCGCGACGTCCCCGTTCTCGGAAAGATCAGCTGATGCGTA
>JANNCK010000374.1:0-3480 GCA_031386545.1 Sphingomonadales bacterium | reverse complement strand
CCGCAATGCGGCTTTTCGTCGAAGGCGGTGGCGATCCTCGAACACCTCGGCGTCGAATTCGGCAGCGTCGACGTGCTGCAGGACATGGGTGTCCGTCAGGGCATCAAGGAATTCAGCGACTGGCCGACGATCCCCCAGCTCTATGTGAAGGGCGAATTCGTCGGCGGCAGCGACATCATGATGGAGATGTACGAAGCGGGCGAGCTGGCCGACCTGATGCGCGACAAGGGGGTCGTGGCGGGGGTTTGACGATTAAGCCGCCAGATCGAGTTCCGTTACCACCCGGTCCCACCCCACGGCGACCTCGTCCACCGCGCGCCGTTCCACAAGGCCCGCTGCGATTAGCGTCGCCACCTCGCGGTGCACCGATTTATAGTCACGCGCGACGCCTTGGGCCAATCGCCGTACCGACATCGCGCCTTCGCGGCGGAGGTGGCGCATGAGGTCGAGCCGACGGGGCGACATTGTGGTCATAAAAGACTCGAGAGAAAGAAATGTCACATGGTCGCGTGTCATGGCACGGCCAGCCTCTGCGTCTTTCCATGCTGCCTTGAATCGCTCGCCCATATCGGCGAGCGAACCAATGTGCACGTTGACGTTTCGGTCGGTCATTTGCCTTGCTCCTTGGCTACATCCGCCAGAAAGTCGGTGACGAGCGTATCGACATCGGTGAACGCATAGGGCGCTTCATGATTGCGATAATGCCTGTGATCGCCTTTGCCGCTTTCATTGTCATAGCCAATAATGCGCTGACCATCGCGGCCATAATATAACGAGTATTTCAGGCCATGAGGCCGTTCCGCACTGATCACGGGCAACTGCCAGATTTTCATTTCGACAACCGCGCCGTCGGGCAGTCCTGCCTTGTCATGATGCAGCAGAACCGCTCTAGCCATATGGTATTCAATGCCATATATTGAAATGTTCGTCAAGGCCGCACTTGCCGTCCCGACGCGCACCCGATAACTCTCGCGGCCATGTAACACTATATCCGAGGACACCCACACCCATGTTCCGTACGCTCGCCCTGCTTGCCCTCCCCCTTATCCCTGCCGTTGCGATTGCCGAGGAAGGCATGTGGCTCCCCAACCAGACTCCCGCAATTGGCGAAAAGATGCGGGCGGCGGGCCTTCAGATGGACCCGGCCAAGCTTGGCGATTTCAAGGCCGCGCCGCTTAACGCCATCGTCTCGCTCGGCGGCTGTTCGGCAGCGTTCCTCAGCAATCAGGGGCTGGTCGTGACCAACCACCACTGCGTTTACGGATCGATCCAGTATAATTCGAAGGCGGGGCAGGATTATCTGACTGATGGTTTCACCGCCAAGACGCTTGGTGACGAGCTGCAGGCGGACCCCGGCGCGCGCATTTACGCCATCGAGGATCTGCGTGATGTCACCAAAGCGATGAACGCGGGGCTGACCGCAGGCATGGCGGGCCGCGCGCGTTATGACCGGCTCGATAGCAACCGCAAGGGCCTGATCGCCGCTTGCGAGAAGCAACCCAGCCGCCGCTGTGATGTGCGGCCCTATTATGGCGGCGCGCTCTACTTGTTGCAGCAGCAGCTCGAGATCAAGGACGTCCGCCTCGTCTATGCCCCGCCGTCGGGTGTCGGTAATTACGGCGGCGAGACCGACAACTGGATGTGGCCGCGCCACACCGGCGACTGGGGATTTTACCGCGCCTATGTCGCGCCCGACGGATCGTCGGCGGCGTACAGCAAGGACAATGTCCCCTATCGCAATCCGGCCAAGCTGACCGTGGCGCGCGAGGGCGTGAAGGACGGCGATTTCGTGATGGTCGCGGGCTTTCCAGGTGTGACGAACCGCCTGGCGACGGCAGCGGAGGCGAAGTTCAACTATGCGACGTTCGCACCGACCGACCAGAAAATGCGCTCGGACTATGCCGATTTGATCCTGCGCGAAACGGCGGGCGACCGCGAAGCCGACATCCGTTACGCATCGATCGTGCGGGGTGTCGAGAACTACAAAAAGAAGATCCTCGGCGAAATTGCCGGTGCCGATGCTATCGACCTGAATGCACGCAAGGCGCGTGGTGAGGCAGCCTATCGCGGGTGGATACAGGCCGATCCGGCGCGGGTAACGCAATATGGTGCTTCGGTCGCTGCCCTCGACGCGGTTGTGGCCGAAGATCAAGCTGCGCGGCTCGATGCGCTGCGGATGTCGGCGGTCGGGCGCGCACAGCTGCTGTCGGCGGCGCGCAATGCCTATCGCTGGGCCAAGGAGCGTACCAAGCCCGATGCCACCCGCGAAAACGGCTATCAGGACCGAGACCGCGCCGCGACGGTGGCGCGACTGACCGGAATCGAGCGGCGCTTCATTGCGCGCGTCGACCGCGCGGTGCTCGGGCAGGCGCTCGGCGAATATGCCAAGGCCGGTGCAGGCGCACGCAACGCGGCGTTCGAGGCGCAGGTGAAGGAGGTTGGTCTCGACCGGCTGTACGCCGACACCAAACTCGCCGACACAGCGACGCGCGTCGGCTGGCTCGACAAGGCGCCCGCCGAGTTCGAGGCCTCGACCGATCCGTTTATCCGGCTCGCGGTTGCCATGTACCCCGGCGATATAGCGGCAGAAGCCAAATCAAAGGACCGTCAGGGCCGGATGCAGGCGGCGCGGTCGGCCTATCTGGGCGGGATGCGCGTGTGGGGCGATGCGACGGGCAAGCCGCTCTATCCCGATGCCAACGGCTCGCTGCGCTTCACCTATGGCAAGGTGCAGGGCAAGGTTCGCGACGGTCTGGCGTGGACACCGTTCACGACCGCCGAGGGACTGGTCGCCAAACAGACCGGCAAGGGCGATTTCAACGCACCCGCGCCGTTCATTGCGGCGCTAAAGGCAAGGGACTGGGGCCCGTATGCGTCGCCGGAGCTCAAGACGCTGCCGATCAATTATCTGTCGACGGTGGACATCACCAACGGCAATTCGGGGTCGTCGACGCTGAATGCTAAGGGCGAATTCGTCGGCCTCGCGTTCGACGGGACGCTCGACGGGGTGATTTCGGACTGGTCGTTCGACAATGGCATCAACCGCACGATCCACGCCGACAGCCGGTTCATGCTGTGGACGATGGACAAGGTCGATGGCGCGGGACGGCTGTTGAGCGAGATGGGGGTTAAGTAGCTTCTTCGCCGAGCGTCAGCGAGGTGCTCGTTCGAGCGTAAGCGAGAATTCTCACCACGAGTGCGCTGTCTCGCTGGCGCTCGACGAAGGAGTGACTGTCATTGGCTAGCGACCCGGCAAAGCCGTGTCGTCGATCCTTGCAAGAGCAAGGTCGGTCGCGCTTGCGCGTGGGCAATTTTACTTTGTTAAATTGTGCCCGCGCGGTGCGGCGGGCGAGGGCGGGTCGGTGCGCGAGACCAGAAAGCTGCTACCGACCCGCCGCTCAGGCGGGGGACACCGCCGTTGGGACACACAACACTATGCAGAGCGCGTGCCAGATTTGCACTTTGGCGCTTTTCTGCGGG
>JANNCK010000368.1:0-3627 GCA_031386545.1 Sphingomonadales bacterium | reverse complement strand
TGAACACGCCGTAGGCCGAGCCGCGCAGTTCGGGCGGCGATCGATCCGCGACGAGCTTGGCGAACAGCCCCTGCGTCGCAGCCATGTGCACGCCCCACAGCGCGATGCCGACGAACGTGCCCGCAATCCCCGACAGGAGGGCGAACGCGAGATCGGCGGCGATCAGCGCGGTCAGGCCGCCGATCAGTATGGTCTTCGCGCTCACCCGGTCCGACAGGCTGCCGAGCGGGTAAGCCGCGAGCATGTAGACCGCGTTCATCGCGACGAGCACGAATGGGGTCAGCGCAAGCGGTAATCCTTCGGCGTTCGCTTTCAGGATCAGAAACGCCTCGCTGAACCGCGCGAGCGTAAACACTGCGCCGATCGCGACGAGCAACCAGAATGCGCGGGGCAACCGCCGTAGATCGACTATGCGAACCGGAACGCACGCTTCGCCCTCGCCCGCTGGCCCCTTGGCATCCTTGACACCGACAAGGATCAGCAGCACCGCGATGCCCGCCGGGATCACCGCAAGCCAGAACACTGCACGCATGTCGTTGTTGAAGGCAGCCATCGCCGCGATCGCGATCAGCGGCCCGAGAAACGCCCCGAGCGTGTCGATCGACTGGCGCAATCCGAACGCGCGCCCGCGTATCTCGTGCGGGGTGACGTCGGCCACTAGCGCATCGCGCGGCGCACCGCGCAGCCCCTTGCCGATACGGTCGGCAAAGCGCGCGCCCATGATGACTGGCGCAGTCCCGGCGAGCGCGAAAACCGGCTTCGACAGCGCGCCCAAGCTATAGCCGATCAAGATCAGCGGCTTGCGCTTGCCCATCCTGTCGGAGAGATAGCCCGAGAACACCTTGGTGATCGACGCCGTCGCTTCGGCCACGCCGTCGATCAGCCCGACCATCGCGACGCTGATGCCGAGCGTTGCCGTCAGGAACAGCGGTAGCAGCGCATGGATGATCTCGGACGAGATATCCATGAACATGCTGACGAAGCCGAGCACCCAGACTGTCTTTGGAATTGGCGATCGTGGTGCATTCATGTGGCGATTAAGCAGGTTTGCGCCGCAATGGACAGCACGAAGGCACATGAACTCAGTGTTTTTTAGGCTCACGAATTGTAAAATGACGACGGCTTTCGCCAACAAACGAGACGTTCCCCGATGATATAGGGTGACCTATAATCTGCCTTTCGTTCATCGGCGGTGATCGTCGGGCGACTCCGAGATATCTCAAGGCGGGGGTGTCGTGAAAATAGCGTCCAACGGTCAGCAGGGCGGTAGCTCGCGCGGGACGGTCGCCATGATCCGGTCGCCGCACTCAAGCGGTAGCGGAGAAAATGAACTTCGAACCAACATAGGAGCGCACTACCTTCTGCGGCATTACACGCAAGGCTTCGGCGATGAAGACTTCGCCCGTGCAGTGCATTGGCACGATGTACGTTGGGTCGATCAAGGCGAACTCGGCGACCGTCCGTCGTGCTTCTTCTTCCGTTCGGGGGCGAACGAGGTGAAATCCGCCGAGCACAGCATGGACTTTCTTGATGCCTGAGACCGTCTGCGCGCGACGAACGGAATTGATGACACCGCGATGGCTGCATGACGCAACTACAACCAAGCCGAGGCCTTTGACCACATAGCAGGTGGCGAGCTCATGCTCGGCGTCATCGGGAATTTCCGTTGCCGATCGCTTCGCCACATCGAGACGTGCGCGATCACAGCCTACGCCGGGTCGCATGCGGGTGGGAATGGCGGCGCGTTCGAAGCTTTCAAGGGGAATGACCCCCGTCGTGAATGCCTGGCCTGCAACATCTGCAGCATCGGGGCGGATCGTTACGTCGAACCCGGCTCTCGAGAGCGCTTTGCGATCAAGCGTTCCCATTACCGGCCGTGGATTGCCGATCATCGCCACGCGTTCGCAGAACGCTTCCTCTCCCCCAACAAACAACGGCACGCGACGAGCTTGTGACGCAGTTTCGCCGAAAAGGGCTGTAAAGCCGCCGTAATGGTCGAGATGGCCGTGACTGAGCACCGCGGCGTCGATTGTCTTGGGATCGATGCCAAGCAATCGCATATTGGTCAGCAGCGTCTCGCTAGAATAACCGAAATCGATCAGAACGCGCCGTTCGTCGGTCCCGATTGCCGAGTCGCCGAGGATGGAAAGGCCGAATTCGCCAACGACTGCGCGCGGCAACATGCGCGGCATGCTCGCTGGGCCGCCATTACCCGCACGCACGACCTTAAGGCCCGGAAGATCAAGATTCTCGAGGAAGGGACCGAAGGTCGCTGCGTCATCGACGACTTGCAGTGTCAAGCGATCGACCTGCGGAACGACAAAGCTCGGTCTTGCAGCCAGTGATCGAGTGGCTAGTGCCACACCCCCTGCACCAGCCATCGTGAGCACAGCGCGCCTTGTATGGGATAGCAAGAAGTCGGGCATGTCGGTTCTCCCGGCGGCGCAGATAGCACAATCTGCGTATCGCCATGAATCAAATCGCTGGACATTAACCACGACGCCGCTGATCGACGTTTTCAAACGACGACTTACGCTAACAAAGCCGCCGTTTTAAGGCTTGGATGCGTCCGTTAAAACCTGCCCTTGGTTCAGGTGGCTTGGCGACATACTACTTCCCATCAAGTTGCTAGACAGACCGAGGTGTAGGCTAGACAAAATGGCCGATCCGTTCTATTTTCTGATCATGGCTCGTACGGAAACAGCACAGATCAACATTCGCTCAACATTCGTGCGCGACCGGGTGAGCGCGCTTGTGCAGCGCACCGGCATGACGGCAACGCAAGTTGTCGAGGAGGCTCTGCGCGCTTACGTGCCGCCTGTGGTCGACGCGCCGCACGGACGACTCGTTCGCAAGGGGCCACTTCTGGTGATGACCGGAGGGAAGCGCGTCACCCGGGCCGAGACAGACGCGGCAATCGAAGCTGCTCGGCTCGGCGAGCGTGACGAATGACGGTGCCGCTGGCACTTCTCGACAGCAATGTGATCGTTGCCGGGGTTGCGGCCGAGCATGACGATCATCTGCTGTCGGTCGCGTTGTTTGAACGCTTTCCGGCAAAGAGCTTTGCGGTTGCTGCCCACAGCTTCGCCGAAAGCTATGTTACCCTCACCAAACGCGGCCCGCGCGCGCCACTTGCGTGGGACGCACAGGATGCATGGACAGCGCTGGAAGCGGTCGCGAAAGCAACGCAGCTGGTCGGTCTGTCACCTGCGGCGGGGCTCGACGGCGTTCGGCTTTATGCAGGCCAGGGCAACATAGGTGCACGCGTCTATGACTGGCTGCTCGGTCAGAGCGCCGTCCTGGCGCGCATTCCGGCGATCGTCACCTGGAATGTCGGACATATGACGGGGTTATTTCCCATGCTCGTTGTTCAATCGCCAGAGGAGTTCATGGGCCAACAATAGTCGCCGATGTTGCTCCCGCCGCAAAAGAGCGCACCGGCCTTGAGACGCATTTGAAGCTTAGATTTCTGTCCGCTCGGCAAGCGTGATGGCGTCGTCGATATCTACGCCGAGATAGCGAACGGTGTTTTCGATGTTGGTGTGACCGAGTAGGATCTGCACCGCGCGCAGATTGCCGGTCGCCTTGTAGATCAACGAAGCCTTCGTGCGCCGCATTGAATGCGTG
>JANNCK010000348.1:0-3689 GCA_031386545.1 Sphingomonadales bacterium | reverse complement strand
TTTGCCGCGACGCGCCCCCAACTCGACACCACATCCCCTCACCCCGCCGCGCTTCGCGCGCGTCGCCCTCTCCCTCTGGGAGAGGGAAGAAGGTTGCGCTGCACCGCAACTCGAGCTACCCGCCCCTTCGTGACAGGTCTTCCCGAAAGGGAGGATAATAGGGAAGCCGGTGAAAACCCGGTGCTGTTCCCGCAACTGTGACCGGCGAGCGATGTGCCACTAAGCCACTGGGAAACCGGGAAGGCGGCACAAAGCATTGACCCGGGAGCCAGGAGACCTGCCTGTCGCGGTCGGTCCTTTGTCCGTGCGGGAAGACGCGGGCGATCGGGGGAGCACCCTCGCGTGACGACAAAGTGCGTGTCGTTACGTTTGAGGAGAATACCCGTGTCCCGTTTCAAAATTGTCGCCGCAGCGATTGCGCTGCTGCCCGTTGCCGCGTTCGCGCAAGAGGCGACGATCATCGTCACCGCAACGGGTGTCGCCCAAAAGCCCGTCGAAACCGGCCAAGCGATCACCGTCATCAACCGCAGCCTGATCGAAAAGCGCCAGACGACGGCGGTATCCGACCTGCTTTCGACGACCCCCGGCGTCACCGTCAGCCGCAACGGCGGCCTCGGCCAGCCGACATCGGTCCGCATCCGCGGCGCAGAGGGTGACCAGACGCTCGTCCTGCTCGACGGCGTCCGGATGAACGATCCCTCGGCAGTTGGCGGCGGGTTCGATTTCGGCAATTTGCTCAGCGGCAACATCGACCGCATCGAAGTGCTACGCGGGCCGAATTCGGTACCGTGGGGCAGTCAGGCGCTCGGCGGCGTCGTCAATATCGTCACCGCACGCCCCACCGAGGGTTTCGGTGCCGCGCTCGATGCCGAATATGGTTACAGCAACTCAAAAAAACTGACGGCCCGCGTCTATGGCGGCACTGGCGCCGTGCGTGCCTCGCTCGGCGGTGCGTATTTCGACGATGACGGCATTTCGGCGTTCAGGTTCGGCACCGAACGCGACGGATATCGGCAATATGCCGGCAACGCGCGTGTCGAAATCGACCTGTCGAGCAACGTCAGCATCGACCTGCGTGGCAGCTATGCCGACAGCCGCGTCGGCTTCGACGGCTTCCCGCCGCCCTTGTTCAGCTTTGCCGACACGACCGGCTACAGCACGACAAAACAGACATTCGGTTATGCCGGCCTCAACGCCGCGCTGTTTGACGGCGCACTGAAGAACCGGCTCGCGTTCACGATTTCGGACACGCGCCGCGCCAGTTTCAGCTCGGCAACCGCCACGCCCTCCTTGTTCAAGGGGCGCAGCGAGCGGTTCGAATATCAGGGCGACGCCACCGTCGCGGCGTGGCTGCGCGCGGTGTTCGGGATCGAGAACGAGACTACGCGGTTCAACAACGGCACGACCACCGTGTCGACCGGCGTCACCAGCGGCTACGCCCAGCTGATCGCCAATCCGGCAGACGCGCTGACCCTGACCGGCGGCGTCCGGGTCGACAGTCACCGCAGCTATGGCACCAAAGCGACGTTCAGCGCCAATGCGGCATGGCGGGTGGGCAGCGGCACAGTCCTGCGCGCGAGCTATGGCGAGGGCTTCAAGGCACCGACATTGTTCCAGCTGTTCAGCAATTTCGGCAATACTGCGCTGAAACCAGAAACCGCGCAAAGCTATGATCTGGGCATCGAACAGACTCTGATCGAGGGCACGCTGAAAATCGGCGCAACGCTGTTTCACCGTGACACGACCAACCAGATCGACTTCTTCTCGTGCTTCGGTGTGACTGCGCCCGTGTGTGCATCACGTCCGAACGGGGTGTACGACAATATCGCGCGGACGCGGGCACAGGGTGTCGAGACCTTCGTCGAGCTGCGGCCATCGCGGACTCTGGTGCTGAATGCGAATTACACGCTAACCGATGCGAAGAACCGGCTGACCGGCATCGACCTGCTCCGCCGCCCGCGGCACAGCGTCAACGCGAACATCGACTGGACCCCGCGCGATTGGGTCAGCCTCGGTGCCAGCTTCCAGACGGTAAGCGACAGTCGTGACAGCGATTTCCGCACGTTTTCGCCGACCAGTCTCGACGGCTACACCCTGGTCGGGCTGCGCGCGTCGGTATCGCTGGGGCAGCAGTTCGAGGTCTACGGGCGCGTCGATAACCTGACCGACACAGCTTATGAAACGGTATCGGGTTACGGCACCGCCGGCCGCAACGCCCATGTCGGCGTGCGGGTGAAGATTTAACGGTGCACCTCCTTGCCCCGCCGCTCCCAGCTTCGCGGGGGTGACGGGGCAAGGAAAACTGGTACAAGCACACATCGAAGGGAACGACCGGATGACCAAGCAAGCCACGACTGCCGCCCTGCTCTGGACCGCCACGCTCGGCACAGCTGCGATTTTCGGCAGCTACTTCTTCGCCTGTGTTTTTCCGTTTGTTGCATTGGCCACTATTGCTGCGCTAACGCTCGACACTCGCCGCGCTGCTGCGCTGGTTGGCGCGGTGTGGTTGACCAACCAGATCGTCGGATTTGGCTTCCGCAACTATCCCCACACGCTCGACACCTATGGCTGGGGCATCGCGATTGGCGTTGCCGCATTTGCGGGGCTGGCGGCGGCGCGGGCGATCGTCGGCAAATCACCTTCGCTGCTGTCCCCCCGCGCCCTGATCGCCCTCGCGGCGGCATTTGTGGCGTATGAGGGCATTTTGTTCGCTTGGGCACTGGTCGTCGGCGGGCTCGAAACCTTCTCGCCGCGCATCGTCGGGCTCATCGCGCTGAACGATGCGGTGTGGTTCGCGGGACTCGTGGCGCTACGGCTGCTTCTGACACGGTCGGTCCCTGCGCTGTTTGCACCAAAGGCTGCCCCGCTTCAGGTTTGACCCTTTCGGGAATCAACGCCAAATCTGCAGAAATCAGGCTTGACCGCGCCGACGTTCGGTCCGACGATTGCGGCATGACATCACCAACAGATCCGATGAACATGTTCCGCGACGTCGTGAACCAGTGGGAAAAACTGGCCAACGAATATGGCAGCCAGTTCCTTGCCCGCCCCGAAGCAGCACAGGCCATGCATTCGGTGACGAGCGCCGGGCTACAGGTCCAGAACGCGGTGCAGGATGCGATGGCAAAGGTGCTGACCGCCGCCAATATGCCAAGCAAGATCGAGATTGAAACGCTAGGCGCGCGGCTGACCTCGGTCGAGGCGAGCCTTGCCCGCATCGAAGCTGCTCTGTCGGGTGGCGGCCAGTCTGGACCGCAATCTGCCAAGCCAAAGCCGACGCGCGGGCGCAAACCGTCACCGGCGGCATGAGCGACGCACCCGACATCCTCGAACGCGCGCAAACTGAATTCGAGCGCGCCATGCTGCGCAATATCAAGGGGATGGATTACTTCGCCTCGCCCGCACCCGTTCTCGGTGCCAGCGCGAAAGAAACCCTGATCGCGCGCGGGCCACTGCGCTTCTATCATTATCGACCGCTGGTCGAGGACGTGTACCGCGTACCAGTGATGCTGGTCATGGCCACCACAAACCGCGGCTACATCTTCGACATGGTGCCGGGGCAAAGCTTCGTCGAATTCCTGCTCAAGCAGGGTTTCGATGTCTTCATGGTCGATTGGGAAGCGCCGCGTCCCGATGAAAAACACTTGGGCATCGAGGATTATGTCGGCGATTTCTTGCCCCAATGCGTG
>JANNCK010000323.1:0-4108 GCA_031386545.1 Sphingomonadales bacterium | reverse complement strand
GCGGCCAAGGGCGATACGCGGATCGCCGCAACCTGGTGCGGAGAAGGATCGACGGCCGAGGGCGATTTCCATTCGGCGTGCATGTTTGCGACCGTCTACCGCGCGCCGGTCATCATGAATGTGGTCAACAACCAATGGGCGATTAGCTCGTTCGCCGGGTTCGCAGGGGGTGAGGCAACGACCTTTGCCGCGCGTGCGGTCGGCTATGGCATTGCTGGACTACGCGTCGATGGCAACGACCCACTCGCGGTTTATGCCGCGACGGCCTGGGCCGCCGAACGCGCACGAATGAACAAGGGACCAACGCTGATCGAGCATTTCACCTACCGTGCCGAGGGGCATAGCACGTCGGACGATCCGGGCGCTTACCGCAGCGCCGACGAGGCAACGAAATGGCCGCTGGGCGATCCGATTGCGCGGCTGAAGAGCCATTTGATCGGTCTCGGTGAATGGGATGAAGAACGCCATGCCGCACAGGACCGCGAACTCGCCGAAATGGTAAAGGCGGCGCAAAAGGAAGCCGAGAAAAACGGCATTCTCGGCCATGGTATGCATCAGTCATTCGATACAATGTTCGAGGATGTGTTCGAGGAAATGCCCTGGCACCTCGTCGAACAACGCGATCAAATGCGTGCCGAACGAGCCGCGGCGGGGATGTAGCTGATGCCGCGTATGAACATGATCGAGGCGATCAACTCCGCAATGGATGTGTGCCTCGCCCGCGACCCGGACGTGACGGTACTGGGTGAGGATATTGGCTTTTTCGGCGGCGTTTTCCGCGCGACGGCGGGGCTTCAGGCCAAGCACGGCAAGACCCGCGTGTTCGACACGCCGATCAACGAATGTGGCATCATCGGGGTCGCGGTCGGCATGGCGGCGTATGGCCTGCGCCCGGTGCCGGAAATCCAGTTCGCCGATTACATCTATCCCGGCCTCGACCAGTTGGTCAGCGAAGCGGCGCGGCTGCGCTATCGCTCGGCAGGCGAGTTCGTCATGCCGATCACCGTGCGCACACCATTTGGCGGTGGTATTTTCGGCGGGCAGACGCATTCGCAGTCGCCCGAAGCGATGTTTACCCATGTCGCGGGGCTGAAGACGGTGATCCCGTCGAACCCCTATGACGCCAAGGGTCTGCTGATCGCGGCGATCGAAGACAATGACCCCGTGATCTTCTTCGAACCCAAGCGCATCTATAACGGCCCGTTCGACGGCCATTATGACCGGCCGGTGCAGCCGTGGTCGAAAGTCGAAACGCCCGAGGTGCCCGAGGGGCATTACACCGTGCCGCTGGGCAAGGCAGCCATCGTGCGCGAAGGGTCCGAAGTCACGGTGCTGGCTTATGGCACGATGGTTCATGTCGCGCGGGCTACGGTCGAGGAAAAGGGCATCGACGCCGAAGTCATCGATTTGCGGACGCTGTTGCCGCTCGACATCGAGACCATCGAGGCGAGCGTGAAGAAAACCGGACGATGCGTGATCGTGCACGAGGCGACACGCACCGGTGGCTTCGGCGCGGAACTCGCCGCACTGGTGCAAGAACGCTGTTTTTATCATCTTGAAGCGCCGGTGACGCGCGTGACCGGGTTCGACACGCCTTATCCGCATTCGCTCGAATGGGCATATTTTCCGGGGCCGGTCCGCATCGGGACGGCGCTCGATCAAGTTCTGAAGGGTTAAACGATGGCGCTGTTCAAATTTCGCTTGCCCGACATTGGCGAAGGCATTGCCGAGGCCGAGATTGTTGCATGGCACGTCAAGGTCGGTGACCGGATCGAGGAGGACGCGAACCTCGCTGATATGATGACCGACAAGGCGACAGTCGAAATGGAGTCGCCGGTGACCGGCATCGTTGTCGAATTGGCGGGCGAAGTCGGTGACATGGTGCCGATTGGTAGCACGCTCGCAGTGATTGAGGTCGAGGGCGAGGATGAAGTAACGGCGCGCATTGATGCGGAAGTGTCGGATGCGGCGACGGTTGAATCGATCATTAGCGACAGATCTCTCAACGACCGTCACCCCGAACTTTTTTCGGCATCCACCCCGCCACCCGAGAAGCCTTCGCAGGCGGAGGGGGGGATGCCTAAACAAGTTCGGCATGACAGCGAGGAAAAAAAGGCGATTCTCGCCTCCCCCGCCGTCCGCGCGCGTGCGACTGACCTCGTGATCGACGTTGCCCATGTCAAACCGTCCGAGGACGGTCGCCTGCGCCACGCCGATCTCGATGCCTATCTCCGCTACAGCGCCACCAGTGGTTTCGGTGCCCCGGGCGCGCCGCGCGCCGACGAGGCGATCAAGGTCATCGGGATGCGTCGCCGCATTGCCGAAAACATGGCCGCGTCGAAGCGCAACATTCCGCATTTCACCTATGTCGAGGAAATCGACGTGACGGCGCTCGAAGCGATGCGTGCCGACCTCAACGACCATCGTGGCGCGAGGCCGAAGCTGACCTTGCTGCCGTTGATGATCGTCGCGATCTGCAAGGCAGTGCCGCAATTCCCGATGATCAATGCGCGCTACGATGATGAAGCAGGGGTCGTGACTCGTAGCGGGGCGGTCCACTTCGGCATGGCGACACAGACCGATGCGGGCCTGATGGTGCCTGTCATCCGTGATGCCCAGGCGAAGAACATCTGGCAATTGGCGAGCGAGATCACCCGGCTTGCCGAGGCCGCGCGCACGGGCAAAGCGACCAGTGCCGAAATGTCGGGAGGGACGCTGACGGTCACCTCGCTGGGTCCGCTCGGCGGGATTGCGACGACACCGGTTATCAACCGGCCCGAGGTCGCGATCATCGGGCCGAACCGGATCGTCGAGCGCCCGGTTTTCGGCGCGGATGACAAGATTTACCGCGCCAAATTGATGAACCTTTCGATCAGTTGTGATCACCGCGTCGTCGATGGCTGGGACGCAGCGAGCTTTGTACAGGCCGTTCGTAAATTGCTCGAAACGCCGGTTTTGTTGTTCACAGACTGACCCACGCTCTGGGCTTTTGCCGCGACGCAACATAAGGTCGCTGCATGTTCAAACCCATCATGCCCGGTCGTACCGAATTCATCGCGCTGATCGCGGCGATCATGATGATCGTGGCGTTCGCGATCGATTCGATGTTGCCGGCGCTGCCCGCAATCGGTGAATCGCTTGGTGTCGCGGATGAAACCCGCCGTGCGCTCGTCATTTCCGCCTTCACCATCGGGTTCGGGTTCGCCCAGCTGTTTGTTGGCACATTATCTGACCGGTACGGGCGGCGTACCCTGATGCTGGTATCGCTCGTCGCCTTTGCGCTGATGAGTTTAGCGGCGGCAGCAGCGACCAGCTTCACCCTGTTGCTGGCAGCGCGTGCTGCCGAGGGCATCGGGGCGGCCGGTGCGCGGGTGCTGGCGACGTCGGTCGTGCGCGACCGTTTCGAGGGGCGCGAGATGGCGCAAGTGATGAGCCTTGCTGCCGCAGTCTTTATGGCTGCGCCGATCATCGCGCCGTTCATGGGCGTGGCGGTGCTCGAAGTTGCGCCGTGGCCGTGGATATTCATCGTGCTGGCACTGGTGGGTGCCGTGATCTTCCTGTGGGTGCTGGCCCGCCTGCCCGAAACGCTGTCGGTTGCCGCGCGGCGGCCCATTTCGGTGGCCGGTATCACCGAAAGTGCACGCGTGGTGCTGAGTGACCGTCAGTCGGTTGGCTATACGATCGCTAACACGGGTATGACGGTGGCGATCATGGGGTTTTTGACCTCTGTGCAGTTGATCTTTGCAGACACGTTTCAGCGCCCCGACCTTTTGCCCTATGGCTTTGCAATCATGGCGGGGTCGATGGCGGTCGCCTCGATCGTGAATTCGCGGATTGTGATGCGCTTCGGGATGCGCCGAATCGGACATTTGGCCTTGATCGGGTTCACCGCAATGGCCGCGATCCACGCCGGCGTTGCGCTAACCGGTTACGAGACGCTTGTCGGTTTCATTGCACTTCAAACGCTGATGATGATGTGCTTTTCACTGACGGTCGGAAATTTCGGCGCGATGGCAATGGAGAATATGGGGTCGGTCGCGGGGACGGCGAGCTCGTTACAGGGATTTGTGACGAGCGTTATCGGCGGCATCGGCGGCGCGATCATCGG
>JANNCK010000319.1:0-14526 GCA_031386545.1 Sphingomonadales bacterium | reverse complement strand
ACGCCGTGCCGCCCTCGTCGAGCGCAATGGTTTTGACGGGGGTAAGCGGGTCGGCAACGCGCCCGCCGCTCTCCGGGAGTTCGGTGACCGTCAACGGCCAGACGATCCGCTTTTCATAGCGCGCAACAAGGTCGGCTTCGGGACCGCGCCCGATGCGGCCACGCGCGACGATGTGGAGCTTCAAGTCCCCAACTCAATCGAACAACATCAGTGCGTCATCGGCGGGGTCGGCGCGTCGCCGAACGCCCACATGCGCTCCAGATTATAGAAGCTGCGCACTTCGGGGCGGAACAGGTGGACGATGATGTCGCCCGCGTCGATCAGCACCCAGTCGGCAGTCGGTAGCCCTTCGATGCGGGCCTGCCGTCCGAATTCGGTTTTAATGCGCTCGGCAATCTTCGACGCCATCGATGCGACCTGCCGCGTCGACCGGCCGCTGGCGATGACCATGTGATCGGCAATCGAGGATTTGCCCGCGAGCGGAATCGAGATGGTCTCGACCGCCTGATCAGCGTCAAGCTGCGCGAGAATCATCTCGTGCATGGCATCGACTGAGTCGCGTTTCTCTGCGGCCTTCAGAGCTTTGGGGCGGAGCGCGGTCGCGGGCAATGAACATCCTTCAGGGCAGGCGCCGTTTCAGGGCGGCGCGGGTGGCGGTGTGGTTGGAAAATCGACGATACCAGTCGGGCGAGGCCCGGCGGAGCGCCGTGGCGGACGTCGGATCGGGACGAACATGCAGCAGCACGAGCGCCGGCGGTCTCCACCTCGTCCAGTCATTCGGCTCGCCCAGGTGCCGGACGAAACGCCTGAGCCACGCCGACGCAGGACTTGCGCCGACGAGTCCCCTATAGCCCGGACGGACCACAACCGCAATCGGCACTAGCGCGGCCAGCCTACGCCAGTCGCGCCAGCGGTAGAATTCACCGATTATGTCGGCCCCCATGATCCAGATAAACTGGCGCTTGGGGAAGCGACGGACAAGCGCGCGGACGGTGTCGATGGTGTAGCGGGTATGGAGCTGCGTCTCGATCGCGGTCGGGCGGATGCGGCTGCGGCGGGCCATAGCGCGCGCCGCACCGAGCCGGGCATCGAGGGGGGCCATCCCGGCGGCGGGCTTGAGCGGATTGCCGGGCGACACTAACCACCAGACCTGATCGAGGCCGAGCTGGTCGAGCGCAGCCAGACTGATCGCGCGGTGCCCGCGATGTGCCGGATTAAACGATCCGCCGAGAAGGCCGGTGGGGGTCAAGCCAGAAACCTCTTCAAGGGCGGGTCTGGCCGTTCCCGCGCACTTGCCATTTGTACGTCGTCAGCCCTTCGAGCGCGACGGGGCCGCGTGCGTGCAGGCGGCCCGTAGCAATGCCGATTTCCGCACCCAGCCCGAATTCGCCGCCGTCGGCAAACTGGGTCGAGGCGTTCCACATGACGATGGCACTATCGACCTCGGCCAGGAAACGCTCGGCGACGGCGGTATCCTCGGTGATGATAGCGTCGGTATGGTCGGAGCCGTGGCGGGCGATATGGGTGATGGCGCCCTCGACGCCGTCTACGAATGCCACCGACACAATGCTGTCGAGATATTCGGTATCCCAGTCCGCGTCAGATGCGGGGGCGACAAGCGGATCGAGCGCCGCAATGTCGGGCGCGCCGCGCACTTCGCAGCCCGCCTCGATCAGGGCACGCACCACGGTTTCGGGCGCAACAAAGGCGCGGTCGATCAGCAACGTTTCGGTCGAGCTGCACACGCCGGTCCGGCGCATCTTGGCATTCACAACGATGTTGCGTGCCTTATCGGGGTCGGCGGCACCGTCGATGTAACTGTGGTTGATGCCCTCCAGATGCGCAAGCACCGGGACGCGCGCCTCGGCCTGCACCCGCGCGACCAGCGCCTTGCCCCCGCGCGGGATGATGACGTCGATCAACCCCTGCGCCGCCAGCATCGCGCCGACATGGGCGCGGTCGGTTGAGGGCACCAGCTGGATCGCATCGGCGGGAAGCCCCTCCGCCACAATCCCCGTGACCATCGCCGCATGTATCGCGGTGTTGGTACGGATCGCTTCCGACCCGCCGCGCAGGATCACGGCATTTCCCGATTTCAGGCACAGCGCGCCGGCATCCGCCGTGACGTTCGGGCGGCTTTCAAAGATAATGCCTACCACACCCAGTGGCACCCGGATGCGCGTCAACTTCAGGCCATTGGGGCGAAAGCTTTCGTCGATGACCATCCCGACGGGACAACGCAGCTCGGCAACCGCCTCGACTGCCGCCGCTACCCCTTCGAGCCGCGCCGCATCGAGCATCAGCCGGTCGAGCATCGCCGGTGAAAGGCCGTTAGCCCGGGCATGATCAACATCGGCGTGGTTGGTCGCCAAAATGGTGGGCGCGCTCGCGCGGATCGCAGCAGCAGCAGCGACCAGCGCCCGCGCCTTTGCCACGCTCGACGTACGCGCCAGCACGCGCGCGGCGACACGCGCGCGCGTCGCCATATCAGTCACGAGGTCAGGGATGGTTGCTGCAACGGCCATGGGGTTCGCCTAGCACAGGTTTTCCAACCGCGAAAATCCCGGCGGCGCGTGCTTGCGTGATAGGTCGCCTGTGTTAGCAGTCGGGCCATGAACGAGGGTTTTGAAGCGGCGGGCGACGCCATTACCGGCGGGGTCATTGCCCGCACCGTCGAGCCTGCCCACGGTGAGGCGGCCCCGCTCGAAAGAGGGCAGCATAGCGCCTGTCTCAATTGCGGTACCGCGCTGTCGGGGTCCTATTGTGCGTCATGCGGGCAGGCGGCGCATGTCCATCGCTCGATCACCGGTCTGTGGCACGACATCGCGCATGGCGTTTTCCATTTCGAGGGCAAGGTTTGGCGCACCTTGCCGATGCTGGTGTGGCGGCCCGGCGACCTGTCGCGGCGCTATATCCACGGCGAGCGCGCCCGTTTTGTCTCGCCGCTTGCGCTGTTCCTGTTCTGCGTGTTCCTGATGTTCGCGACGTTCGAAAGCGTCGGCGGGCCGATCAGGGCCGGGGTCACCGTCAACTCTGACGGCGCAAAATCAGCGATTACCGAGATGGCGCGCGCGCGTGACCAGCTGAAGGCAGATCTCGTCTTGCTCGAAGCCCGACGCGCGGGTCCGGCACTACCAAGTGCAAATCGGGAGGCTCTCGACCGCCAGATAGCGGACAAGCGGAGCGACGCCGACGGTCTCGCTGCTGCCGTCAAAGGCATGACGCAGGGCATCGACACCGATGATCTGGGCAAGGGGATCAGCGTCAATACCGGTGACAAGGCCTTTGACGCCAAGATCAAGGACGTCTTCAAAAACCCCAAGCTGCTGCTCTATAAACTGCAATCCTCGGCGTATAAATTTGCGTGGGCGCTGATCCCGTTGTCGATCCCGTTCATGTGGCTGATTTTCGCATGGCGGCGGCAGTACAAGCTGTATGACCACGCGGTTTTCGTGACCTATTCGCTGTCGTTCGTCATGATCCTGCTGGTCGCGATGGCGCTACTCGCAACGACAGGAGCGTCAACGGCGTGGGCGCTATTTCTTGTGCCGGTTCACATGTTTCGCCAGCTGCAACAGGCCTATGGACTCAGCCGCCTGAGTGCGCTGTGGCGTACGGCGGCGCTGCTCTTCGGTTCGTCGCTCGTGCTCATCCTATTCGCCGCTGCGCTACTGGTGCTCGGCCTGCTTGGCTAATCAGCCACAGGGAAAGCGTTTGCGCATCATCGCATAATAGACCGTCTTGACGCTTGTCGTCGCCCGCTGCGCCACCGGCACAGCCGAAAAATCGCTCATGAATTGCGTAGGTGTCAGCTTGACCGTGCCCTTTGGCGGCGGACAGCCAAGATCGGTACGGCCCAAGCTACGGGCACCATCGAGTTCGGCTCGATAGGCAGTCGCCACCGACTTTACCTCGCGGACAACAACCCGGAAATCGGGCGAGAACATCGCCCCCATGCCCTTGGCTTTGAGCGCCTCGGCCTTCAGCAGAAATTCGTCAACGGTCATCGCTGGTGCCGCAACCGGCGCAAGGGCAAGCATCAGGCCCGCAATCAGATGTATCGACGTGTCGCGCCTAGTGGGGCTCACTTGCACGGATAGCGTTTGGTCATTGACGCATAGAGCCCGGCCTTCACCGACATCTTCGCCTGCGCGCCCTTCGGCATCGCGGCGAGGTCGGCCATGATCGTATCCGAACTCATCTTGGCCTGCCCCTTGGGCGGGGGACAGCCGAGATCGGTACGACCCTTGGCCCGCGCAGCATCGACATCCGTCCGATAGGCAGTCGTTGCCGCCTGCATCTCACCGCGGATGACCGGCAGGTCGGACGACATCATTGCCATCATACCCTTTGCCTTTAGCGCATTGGCCCGCGCGAGAAACTCCGCCACGGTCATCGAGCTTGCGGCAACGGGCACCGCAAGCAGCGCGCACGCCAAAACCAGTTTGCGCACGCCTAAGCGCCCTGCGCGGCGGTGCCGCCAATCACACCCGGCTTCTTCGAACTGGGCACCGACGACCCGCCTGCCGTTGGCTTGGGCTTGGCTGCATCGCGATCACTGCGGTCAGGTTGCGTTCCATGCTTCAGCAGCGCGTCGATCTCTTCGCCGGTCAGCGTCTCATATTCGAGCAGCGCATTGGCCAGCGCTTCGAGCTGGTTCCGGTTATCCGTCAGTAACGACGTCGCCCGCGTGTTCGCCTCATCGACCAGCCGCTTGATCTCCTTGTCGATCAACAGCGCGGTCTCGTTGGAAATATTGTGCCGCTGCGTTTGCGAATAGCCAAGGAAGGTTTCGCCCTGCTGCTCTTCATATTGGAGCGGCCCCAGCGCGTCGGACATGCCCCATTGCGTGACCATCGAACGCGCAAGCTTGGTTGCCTGCTGAATGTCGCCCGACGCACCCGACGAGACCTTGTCATAGCCGAAGATCAATTCCTCGGCGACACGCCCGCCCATTGCCACCGACAGGTTCGCATACATCTTGTCGCGGTGATACGAATAGCTGTCACGCTCGGGCAGCCGAACGACCATGCCCAGCGCGCGACCGCGTGGAATGATCGTCGCCTTGTGAATCGGGTCGGACGCAGGTTCGTGATACGAGACGAGCGCATGGCCGGCCTCATGGAACGCGGTCATCTTTTTCTCGTCTTCGGTCATCACGAGCGATTTCCACTCGGTGCCCATCATCACCTTGTCCTTGGCCGATTCAAACTGGGCCATGGCAACAAGCCGCTTGCCGAGGCGGGCCGCGAGCAGCGCCGCTTCATTGGCAAGGTTGGCAAGATCGGCACCCGAGAAACCCGGCGTCCCACGCGCGATCCGGCGAATATCGACATCGGGGGCGAGCGGCAGTTTCTTGACATGGACGCCCAGAATCTTTTCGCGGCCCTCAATATCGGGCAGCGGCACCGTTACCTGTCGGTCGAACCGGCCCGGACGCAGTAGCGCCGGGTCGAGCACATCGGGACGATTGGTCGCCGCGACGATGATAATGCCCTCATTTGCCTCGAAACCGTCCATTTCGACAAGCAGCTGGTTGAGTGTCTGTTCGCGCTCGTCATTGCCATTGCCAAGGCCCGCACCACGATGGCGACCGACCGCATCGATTTCGTCGATGAAGACGATGCACGGTGCCTGCTTCTTGGCTTCGGCGAACATGTCACGGACCCGGCTTGCGCCGACGCCGACGAACATTTCGACGAAATCCGAACCTGAAATGGTGAAGAACGGCACGCCCGCCTCACCCGCGATCGCGCGGGCGAGCAGGGTCTTGCCGGTGCCGGGTGAACCGACGAGCAGCGCACCCTTGGGAATTTTACCGCCGAGCCGGGCAAATTTGGTCGGGTCTTTCAGGAAATCGACGATTTCCTGCAATTCCTCGCGCGCTTCGTCGATGCCTGCGACATCCTCGAAGGTCACGCGCCCTTCGCGCGCAGTCAGCATCTTGGCGCGGCTCTTGCCAAATCCCATCGCTCCGCCGCCGGAATTCTTTTGCATCTGGCGCATAACAAAGACCGCCAGACCGATCATCAGCACGAACGGCAGCGCCTGGTACAGCAGGATCAACCAGATCGACGCGCCTTCCTCGGGCTGCCCCTGAAACACGACATTCGCTTTGGCCAGCCGGTCGGTCAGGGTTGGGTCGTTGACTGCATAGGTCTTGAAAACATCACCGTTCGACAGCGTTCCCGAAATGACGGTCCCCGAAATCTTGACGTCCTTGACCGACCCTTCCTCGACCTTTTGCAGGAATGTCGAATAGGCAATGCCAGTGGACGGTGCCGCGCGCGTGCGCCCGTCGAACACCATCACAAATGCGGCCAGCGCGACGAGAATACCCGCCCAGATCGCCAGGCTTTTCATCCAGGGATTGGGTCCATTACTACGCGGTGGCTGCTTGTCGTCATTCATGGTCGGGGTAGCCTTTCGCCATCCAAGATAGGCATTCGCGGATTAATGACAATGGAATGCGATTGCCGATTATTTTGATCGGCGCGCCGGGGCGGAAACAAAACGCCACAGGGGCATTTTTCCATTGGCAGGGTGCGACAGCCAACCCGGTTGCGCGAGCGCGTTGCCAATACTCGCCGGACGCTCGTCGTTCAGTGCCTCCACGACGCGCGCGACGGCAGAACCGCGCGGCACATTGTCCGGATCGACATGCGCCAGACAACGTAGGATCAGTCGACGCTGAAGCTCGGACGTCAGCCGTGCGGGCACGAACGCCGCTGTCCCGTCACCCAATTCGATACCGTCAGCAAGTATATCGGTTGCCGCCTCCAACGCCGCCTCGGCCTCGCCTAGCAACGCCGCACTGCGCGCCACCGCCTCGGCATCAAGCAAGTCGCTGCCCGCAAGCAGCTTGCGCAGCCGGGCGCGGTCGTAGCGATCATCGCTGTTCGATGGATCGACGACAGGCGTGACCCGGGCAGCGGCCACCAGCGCCGCCAGCTCGCGACGTCGCCAGCCGAGCAATGGGCGTATCACATAGCCGTTAACCGCACGAATGCCCGCCAGCCCCGCCAGCCCCGACGCACGGTTGAGGCGCATCACCATAGTTTCGAGCTGGTCATCGGCGTGGTGCCCTGTCGCCACCCACGTCAGGTTGCGGAGCTCGCGCCAGCCGAGCAGCGCACCATAGCGGACCTGCCGAGAGGCGTCGGAGACATTTTGCCCCTCTGCCACCGTCACCGTCAGTGTTGCATGGGGAATGCGGCGGTCGGCACAGAGACGGGCGACAAACGCAGCCTCGTCCGCTGCAGCGGGCCGCAAGCCGTGGTCGACAGTGGCAACCTCGATCTGTCCTGGGAAAGCGGCTTCGGCCAGCAAGAGCATGGCAAGACTGTCCCCGCCACCCGAAACGGCAAGACCGATCATGCCGGGCGGCGCCCCGGTCAGCGCAAGCGTATCGGTACGAAACCGCGCAACCTGTGCGGGCGTCAGCGTCGATCCCGCTGCGTCAGGCGCATTTGGCGTCAGCACGGCCCTTGGCAGCGCGTGCCTTTTGGTCGGGGGTGAGTTTGGCGCCATAAACGTCATTCAGCTCGTCAAAGACTTTGCAGGCGTCGGGCAGTTTCTTGAGTTTGACCAGTGCCTGTCCAAGCCAGGTCAGGCTGTCGGCAGCGCGCTCGCCCCGCGGGGCTTTCTGGTAATTATCGTAAAAGGCGACACTGGCGAGCGCGGGTTTGCCTTCATCGAGATAGGCGCGGCCCAACAGGTTCTGGGCATAGCTCCAGCGCTTGTTGGTCGCCGGATACTTCGCCGTGAACTCTTTCAGCTTACCCTGCGCCTCGGGATAGAGTTTCGCGGTGTAGAGGCGGAAGCCATAGGCGTAATCATCCTCGGCTGCGTCGCCCGTTGACGGCACCTCGACCGCCGCAATTGCCGCCTTGCGGGCGGGATCAGGCCTGGCGGTGGATGTCGCGGGCTTCGACGTAACCGGGGCGGCAGGCTTGGGCACCGTAGAGGCGGATTTTGGTGTCAGGGCTGTCGCGACTGGTACCGTTTTCGCCGGCACGGCTACGGCGCTGGTCACGGGACCGCCGGTTGCCGCAGCTGTGGTTGTGCCGCCCCCTTCGAGGGTTGCCAGCCGTGCCTGAACCTTGGCGAGCGCCTCCTCAAGCTGCTTGATCCGGTAGCCGTTCTGCTCGCCGGTGCCGGTTAGCGCCGAGAGTGATTTTTCCAAGGTATCAACCCGCGTCGTCAGGTCAGATAGCGGGGCACTCGCCGGACTGCCCGCCGCCGTCGCCGGTGTGGGCGTTGCCGACAGGTCGGGCTGCACCGGTGCGCCTTGCGGAAACACAGTGCGCTGAACCGCCTTCATTTCTTTTTCGAGCTTGCCGACACGCAGGTCGATCTGCCCCGTCGTCGATGCGGTCTGGGCAGCGAGCGGTGCCGCAGCGCTGGCCAGCAAGGCGGCGAGAACGGTGACAGCTGTCTTCATCTCAACTCCTGATCGACTCAAAACGGACGCGCCGACGTGGCGTTCGCAGCCTCGGGTATCGTAACGGATAACGCAGGCGTTACAGCAGCTGATGGCCGAGCAACAAGCGCCGCCGCGCTAATAATGACATCCCGAACCGTTTTTTCGGGCGGGCCGAGCGGGGCGACTTCTCGCCCGTCGATCGTGACCTTGATTGCGTCGGCGCGACCGGTGCGGATCATCGGCGTATCGGCGTCGGCGGGAACCGGCCAGCTTTCGCCCGCGGCCATTTCCTTTTCAAACAGCACCTTGTCGTTGCGGTCGTAAATCCGCAGCCATGCCGGGGCCGTCGCGGTGAGGACAACTTGCCCTGTCGCCGAAGCCGCCGTTACCGGATCCGGTGTCGCGGGGGCGATAACGGCTGGTGGTGCCACCGGTTCAACCGCAGGCGCACCCGCATCGCCGAACGCCATGCTTTTCCACACGAAATAGCCAATCAGCAGGACCACTGCGATGCCCGCCGCTGTCCACGCCAGCAAGCGTGACGGGACGCGCGCCGGATCGAGTGGTTCATAAGGGGCGGGTTCATTTTGGCCAATAGGTGCCCGACCAAGTTCGGCGCGCAGGTCGCGGGTCGTCTCGACCTCGTTGACGCCGACCGCTCTGGCGAACGAACGCGCAAAGCCCAGCGCGTAGGTAGCCGACGGCAGACTGGCGTAATCTGACCGCTCAATGGCTTCGAGATGGCGCATCGGCACGCGCGTCTTGGTTGCTATGTCATTGAGATCGAGCCGCGCCGCAACGCGGGCCGCGTGCAATCGTTCGCCAACGCTGTGCGGAAACAGCGCGGCGGGCCCGGCTCCGGTATCGGTATCGCCGTCGACCATATGTCCTCTTCTCCGGGCCGTCGTTAGCGTTCCGTAACATCCGACCGGCACGCTGTGTCACAATTGGCGGTGCGCGTGTCAACCGGACCGATGCTTCATGACAATACGCAACAATTACGACAGTTCGACATTCGCCGCCTGTGCCCATGCCGTCAGGTGCCCGCGCATGTCGGCAGGCGGTGTTGCAAGCACGGCGGGCAGAGCCGCGCGAAGGGCCGCCACATCAAGCGAACGGATCATCGCCTTGACCGGGCCGATGGCGGCGGGCGTAATCGACAGCCGGTCGATGCCAAGGCCAATCAGCGCCATCGCCTCCAGCGTTCGTCCGCCCATTTCGCCACAGACACCGACCTGTACCTTATAGGCGTCACATTCGCGGACGATCCGGGCGAGAAAGCGCAGAATCGCGGGGCTGAGCCAGTCGTACCGCTCGGCAAGTTTCGGGTTGGCGCGGTCAGCCGCAAACAGGAACTGGGTGAGGTCGTTGGTACCGATCGACAGGAAATCGAGTTTCGGGCACAGAATGTCGAGCACTTCGGCAAGGGCGGGCACTTCGAGCATCGCCCCGTAACGAATGATGTTGGGCAGGCGCTTGCCGCGTCCTGCCAACCACGCCCGCTGCGCCTCAAAAATCGCCTGCGCCTGATCGAACTCCCACGGCTCGCTGACCATCGGGAACATGACGTTGAGCGTCCGCCCTGCTGCTGCCTCCAGCAAGGCACGCGCCTGCGCCTTCATCAGCGTATCGCGTTCGAGCGCAACCCGCAGCGCGCGCCAGCCCATCGCGGGGTTTTCTTCCTCCTCGGCCTCGGCACGCAAATACGGCAGCGCCTTGTCACCCCCAATATCGACGGTGCGGAAGATGACCGGCCGGTCGCCCGCAGCATCAAGCACATCCTTGTACAGCCGCTGCTGGCGCTCGCGCTGTGGCATCGTCGCCGACACGAGGAACTGGAATTCGGTGCGGAACAGGCCAATGCCGTCTGCGCCCGTTGGGTCAAGCGCGGCAACATCATCGCGCAGCCCGGCATTCATCATCAGTGTAATCCGGTGGCCATCTTTCGACACCGGCGGCACATCGCGCAGGGCCTGAAACTGGGCGCGGCGCTTTTGCCCGATGGCCAGCCGTGTCTCGAATGCATCCTCGATGACCGTGGTCGGACGGCACACAACGCTCGCCTGCCCGACATCAAGCAACAGCAGGTCGCCATCGACGATGTGCTGGCGAACGTCCTTGACCCGCCCCAGCACCGGCACGCCCATCGCCCGCGCCACAATTGTGACGTGCGCGGTCAGCGACCCCTCCTCAAGCAGCACACCTTTCAGCCGCCGCCGGTCGTATTCGAGCAATTCTGCCGGCCCTAGGTTCCGCGCGATCAGGATCGTGTCCTGTTTCAGCCCCTGCTGCGCCGCCGTGCCGAGCTGTCCAGAGACGGTACGCAGCAGGCGGTTGGCCAGATCCTCCAGATCGTGCATCCGGTCGGCGAGCAGCGGGTCATCGATCTGGCGCATCCGCATCCGGGTGCGTTGCTGGACGCGCTCGATCGCGGCCTCCGCTGTCAGTCCGCTGTCGATAGCCTCGTTGATACGGCGGCCCCAGCCCTCGTCATAAGCGAACATCCGGTAGGTATCGAGGACTTCGCGGTGTTCGCCGTCGCCGCCGAATTCGGCTTGGCTTGCCATATTGTCGATCTGCTCGCGCATCTTGGCAAAGGCGGAATAGACACGCGCACGCTCGGCCTCGGTATCCTCGGCAACGGTGTGTTCGATGACGATACGCGGGTTGTGATAGACCGCAAAGCCACGCCCCATTCCCTCGACCAGTTTCAGTCCCGACAGGCGCTGGCCCTGGGTCTGCGGTGCGCGCGTCGCATTGGCGCTGCTGTCGTCGACCAGCCCCGCATTGGCAATGAGTTCGGACAAGACCATCGCAACCGTCTGCAGCGCCTCAATTTCGACCTCGTCATACGGGCGCGGGTCGGCATGTTGGACGCACAGCACGCCGACGGCGTTCTCGCGGCGGACAATCGGGACGCCGGCAAAGGAGTGGAACAGTTCCTCGCCGGTTTCGGGGCGGTAGGCGAAATCGGGGTGGCTGGTTGCCTCGTCGAGGTTGAGCGTCGCCACATCCTGCGCGATGGTGCCGACCAGCCCCTCCCCCAACGCCATGCGGGTGACGTGCACCGCCTCTTGTTTCAGCCCGCGCGTGGCAAACAGTTCGAGCAAGCCATCGCGGAGCAGATAGATCGAGCAGACCTCGCTCTCCATCGACTCGCCAATAATATTGACGACCTGATTGAGTTTGGCCTGCGCGTTCGTGCGCGCGGCCATAACTTCGTGCAGGCGGGTCAGAATTTCGCGGGCGGAGGCGACGGCTGCTGGCATGGGTTCAGGGCTAGCAGATGCAACCCCGCTGTCCAACTAACGCTATCGTCCGCCCAGTGCCGATTCGGCCTGTGCGACCAGTTCGGCGATGATCTCTGCGACCGGCTCTTCGCGTGTCACCATGCCGACTGATTGACCCGCCATCATCGAGCCGCCCTCCACATCGCCGTCGATCACCGCGCGGCGGAGCGCACCTGCCCAGAAATATTCGATCTGAAGCTGCGCCTCGTTCATGTCGATCTTGCCCTCGTCGAGCAGGCGGGCGACTTCGATCTGTTTGGCGGTAAACGCCTCGGTCCCGGCGTTCTTGAGCGCGCGAACGGGGATGACCGGCAGGCGCGGGTCGATCTGGACGCTGGGCATCGCGTCGCGGGCGTTGGCGCGAAAGAACGCCTTCTTGAATGCGGGATGCGCGATGCTCTCGGTCGCACAGGCAAAGCGCGTGCCGAGCTGGACCCCGGCGGCGCCCATTTCGAGATAGGCCGCAATCGTTTCGCCGCGCCCGATTCCGCCCGCGACGAACACCGGCACCTGGGCGGCGATGTCGGGCAGGATTTCCTGTGCGAGCACCGAGGTCGCGACCGGGCCGATATGCCCGCCCGCCTCATGCCCCTCGATCACCAGCGCATCGACGCCCGAACGAATGAGCTTCTTCGCCATGACCAGCGCCGGCGCAAACGCGATGACCTTCGCCCCCGTTGCCTTGATTGCATCGAGCGCGCCCGACGGCGGCAGCCCGCCCGCCAGCACGATATGGCCGATCTGGTGCCGCCCGCAGAGCGCAATCAGCGCCATCAGATGCGGGTGCATGGTGATGAGATTGACGCCGAACGGCTTGTCGGTGCGCTTCTTGGTCTCGGTGATCTCGGTGTCGAGCAGATCGACCGTCATCGCCCCGCACGCAATCAGTCCGAACCCGCCCGCGTTGGAGACGGCGGACACCAGATGCCGCTCGCTGACCCACGACATCGCCCCGCACATGATCGCGGTTTCGCTGCCGAGGAAATCGGTGCCGCGCTGCATCAACGACGCGAGCGCAGGGCTCAAACTGCTGCTCCTTCGACCGGATCAGGTGCATCCAGCCCGTAAGCCGTATGCAGCACCCGCACCGCGAGTTCGGTTTCGTCCTCGTGGATCAGCACGCTGACCTTGATTTCCGATGTCGTGATCGCCTGAATGTTGATGCCGCGCGCGGCGAGCGCGGAGAACATGGTCGAAGCGACACCTGCGTGGCTCCGCATCCCGACGCCTACGACCGAAATCTTGGCAACACGAGTGTCATGGATGAGCTCGCCATAGCCGATTTTGCCCTTGGCCGTTTCGAGCAGGTCAAGCGAGCGCGCGAGATCGGATGACGGCACTGTGAAGGTCACATCGGTCGAGCCCGTGCCATGCGAGATATTCTGGATAATCATGTCGACGTTGATCGACCCGTCAGCGAGCGGGCCAAAAATGTTGGCGACCGCACCGGGCTTGTCGGGCACATTGGTCAGCGTAATTTTCGCCTCGTTCTTGTCGTGTGCGATGCCGGTGATGAGCTGGCGTTCCATGTCTTCTTCCCCAAGGGCGTTCAAGTCTTCGTCACTCACGATCATCGTGCCGGGCAGCGTGTCGGCCATCGGCGAGCCGTTCGGATCGTCGAACGACGACAGCACCTGAATCCGCACGCCTTCCTTCATCGCAAGCCCGACCGAGCGGGTTTGCAGCACTTTCGCGCCGACACTCGCGAGTTCGAGCATTTCTTCATAGGTCACGCGCTTCAGTTTGCGCGCACGCGGCACGATGCGCGGGTCGGTGGTATAAACCCCGTCGACGTCGGTGTAGATGTCGCAGCGGTCAGCCTTCACGGCAGCGGCGACTGCAACTGCCGAGGTGTCCGAGCCACCGCGCCCCAAAGTCGAAATGCGGTTGTCTGGTCCCATGCCCTGGAAACCCGGGATCACGGCCACTTCGCCGCTCGCCATGGCTTCGCGCAACGCCACTGTATCGATGTCCTCGATCCGCGCCTTGGCATGGGAATCATCGGTACGGATCGGCATTTGCCAGCCGAGCCAGCTGCGCGCCTTTACGCCCGCGGCCTGCAACGCAATCGCCAGCAACCCCGAGGTGATCTGCTCGCCCGCTGCCACGACCACGTCATATTCGCGCGGGTCGTGCAACGGTGATGCCTCGCGGCAGAAATTGACCAGCCGGTCAGTCTCGCCTGCCATCGCGGAGACGACAACGGCGACTTCGTTTCCGGCCTCGACTTCGCGCTTGACGCGCGCGGCAACGCTGCGGATGCGCTCGATCCCCGCCATCGACGTGCCGCCGAATTTCATCACGATCCGCGCCATCGCGCTTAACTTCCCCCTTGGGCTTTTGCCTTTGGGCCTGATAGGAAGCGGGCATGGCGAAGGCAACAGCAACAAATATTGTGCCGCACGAAGCTGAGCGCTTCGGCAGTATGGCGGCAGACTGGTGGGATTCCAAAGGATCGTCGGCGATGCTGCACAAGCTCAACCCCGTGCGGCTGCGCTATATCCGCGAACGCGTTGATGCGCACTGGCATGGCGACCCGACGTCGCGAACGCCGTTATCGGGCAAGCGCGTGCTCGACATGGGGTGCGGCGCGGGGCTGCTGGCAGAGCCGCTGGCGCGCATGGGCGGCGCTGTGACTGGCGTCGATGCTGCGCCTGAAAACATCGTCGTGGCGTGCGATCATGCGGCGCAATCGGGGCTGACCATCGATTATCGCACCGGCGAGAACGAGACAGTGGCGGGCGAGGCGTTCGACCTGATTACCTGTCTCGAAGTGATCGAGCATGTTGCCGACCCCGCCCGTTTTGTGGC
>JANNCK010000273.1:0-16529 GCA_031386545.1 Sphingomonadales bacterium | reverse complement strand
CCATATCTTGATGAAGGTGCTGGCGGGCTTCGTTATCAACGGGCTTAACGCCGAGGCGCTGTGGGTGGCCCCGGTGTCGCGCTGCCAAGCTTTATCCTAATGATCGGCATCACCCTGCTTGAACTGCTGGTGTGTGCCATTCAGGCCTATGTTTTCGCCCTGCTCACGTCGTTGTACATCAACGACGCGGTCAATCTTCACTAGTTTCAACAAGATATACGAAGGAGTTACGATAATGGACGCAGAAGCAGCAAAGCTCATCGGTGCCGGTCTGGCCGCCATCGGTGTCGGTATGGCCGCCCTTGGTGTGGGTAATGTGTTCGGCTCGTTCCTCGAGAGCGCGCTGCGCAACCCGGGCGCTGCCGACGGCCAGCAGGGTCGTTTGTTCATAGGCTTAGCGGCTGCCGAACTTCTCGGTCTGCTCGCATTAGTCGTTGCGATGATCCAGATATTCGTCGCCTAAGCACGAATATGCCTCAGATTTCCCACATCGCGAGCACCAATGCGGGCCAGATTTTCTGGCTGCTGATCGTGTTCGGCCTCATCTACTTCGGGATCGGTCGCGCCATGCTGCCGAAAATCGAAGCGACGGTCGATGCACGCAACGCCAAGGTCGCCGACGATCTGGCGGCAGCGGAGGCGGCACGCGTTGCCGCCGACGCTACCGAAGAGGCATGGCGCACGAAAATGGCCGCTGCCAAGGCCGAGGCACAGGCGGAAACCGCCGCTGCCAAGACCAAGGCTGCGATGGCCGCCGAAAAGCGGGTCAAAGCCGCTGACGTTAAGGCGGCGGCAAAAATCGCCGAAGCCGAAAAGTCGGTTCGCGCGGCAACTGTGGCTGCGCTGTCGAGCATAGAAGGTGCTGCCGCAGAGGCAGCGCAAGACATGGTTGCCAAGCTGTCGGGCGCGAAAGTGACAGCCGCCGCCGCCGCCAAAGCCGTCAAGGAAGCAATGGCCCATGGCTGAGGAAGCACACACCACCGCCGGTACCGAGGCGCATGGCGCAGCCCCGCACGTCGATCCGTCGGCGTTCGGCTTCGATGCCACAATGCTGGTCGCACTCGCGATGCTGGTGGTCATCGCGCTCGCGGTCTGGAAAAAAGTACCGGCTACTGTCGCTGCGATGCTCGACAAACGCATTGGCGAAATCCGCAAGCAACTCGACGAAGCGACGCAACTCCGTGCCGAAGCCGAAGCACTGAAGGCCGAGTATGAGGCAAAGGCGGCTGCGGCAAATGCCGACGCCGAAGCCATGCGTGCCCATGCCCATGTCGAAGCCGAAGCCATCGTCGCCAAGGCCGAAGCGGACGCAACTGCGTTGATCGCACGCCGCAAAGGCATGGCCGAAGACAAGATCGCCGCCGCTGAACGCGCCGCGATTGGCGAAGTCCGTGCCAAGGCGGCTTCCGCTGCGGCATCCGCCGCTGCGTCGCTGATTGCCGCGCACCACGATGCCGCAACCGACAAGTCACTGGTTGACAGCGCCATCGCGCGGATGAACTAAGCCGTCGGACTTTTTCCGAAAGGCTGATTCATGCGCGTTCTTGTTGCCCTCGCTACTGCTCTGACCCTCGCTGCGCCGCTTGCCGCGCAAACTGCGACTGCGCCCGTTGCAGCGCCACCGGTAGCCGTAGCGGCTGCTGCAAAATTCACCGCTGATACCCCGCTTGAAACCATTGTGGCGGATCCGGCTGCAAAGACCGTGCTGGATGCAAGCGTTCCGGGTCTGACTACCCATGCGATGTTCGAGCAATTCAAGTCGATGTCGCTCAAGCAGCTTCAGCCGATGTCGGGCGGCCGGATCACCGATGAGGTGCTGGATAAGGCTGTTACGGCGCTCGCTGCGGTAAAGTAACAGCAAGCCGGTAGCATCGAGCGGGCGCGCGCCCTAGATCGCAGGAATGTCGCGCCCGCAATCTCCCGACCGGTTCAACGAGGACGCGGCCACCTACGCCGTCAAAGGCAGTGACGCGCCCGACCTCGATGCGGGCGTCGCGGCGATTCGTAATGTACTGGCGACCTTGCCGACGAAGCCGGGCGTTTACCGCATGACCGATGTACGCGGTGACGTGCTGTACGTCGGCAAAGCGCGTGTCCTGAAAAACCGTGTCGCCAATTATGTCCAGGTTGCGCGACTGCCGAAGCGGCTCCAGCGCATGATCGCCCAGACACGCGGCATGACCATCGTCACGACGAACAACGAGGCAGAGGCGCTGCTGCTGGAGGGGCAACTCATCAAGCGGTATCGCCCCGCCTACAATGTGCTGCTGCGCGACGATAAAAGCTTTCCGTTCATCCTGCTCCGTGCCGACCACGCCTATCCGCGCATCTCGAAGCATCGCGGGGCGCGGCGGGCAAAGGGCAATTATTATGGCCCGTTTGCGAGCGCCGGATCGGTCAATACGACGCTGAATGCGCTGCAAAAGCTGTTCCTGTTACGCTCGTGCAGCGACGGGTTTTTCAGCCGCCGTGACCGGCCCTGCCTGCTTTACCAGATCAAGCGATGCTCGGCCCCCTGCGTCGGGCGAATCAGCGAGCCTGACTACGCCGAACTGGTCAGCGACGCGAAGGACTTTCTCGGCGGCAAAAAGACGCAGGTGCAGGCCAAACTCGGCGGCGCGATGCAGGATGCCGCTGACGGGATGGATTTCGAGCGTGCGGCAATGCTGCGCGACCGGCTGCGCGCGCTGACCTTCATTCAGGGGACACAGGCGATCAACGCCGACGGCGTCGGTGATGCCGACATCTGGGCGCTGGCGGCGAAGCGCGGTGTCACCTGTGTGCAGGCGTTCTTCATCCGCGGCGGACAGAATTGGGGGCACCGGGCGTTCTTCCCGCAGCACACCGCCGATGTGCCCGAGGACGAGGCGCTGGCGAGCGTCATGCTGCAATTCTACGATGAGGTACCGCCGCCGCGTACTATTTTGGCGGACCGCGATGTCGCCGAAAGTGCATTGCTGGCCGAGGCGCTGGCGGAGCGCGCCGGTGGCAAGGTGACGATTGCCCAGCCCCAACGCGGCGACCGCGTCCGCCTTGTCGCACAGGCCAAGCGCAATGCCGAGGAAGCTCTCGACCGCCGCGCCGCCGAATCGACGACACAGGCGAAATTGCTCAACGAGATCGCGGAACTGTTCGACCTCGAAGGGCCGCCGAAGCGGATCGAGGTATACGACAACAGCCACATCATGGGCACCAATTCAGTCGGTGCGATGATCGTGTCGGGGCCGGAGGGGTTCCAGAAGGGGCAGTACCGCAAGTTCAACATCAAGCGGCCCGAGACGATCGCAGGCGACGATTTCGGCATGATGCGCGAAGTGCTCGAACGGCGTTTTGCCCGCGCCATGGAAGAAGACCCCGACCGCGAGTCTGGGACATGGCCCGATTTGTTGCTGATCGACGGCGGCAAGGGGCAGGTGTCGGCGGTGAAGGGCGTCCTCGACGCGATGGGAGTCGAAGACGTGCCCATCGTTGGCGTCGCCAAGGGGCCAGATCGCAATGCCGGGCGCGAGACGTTTCATTTGCCCGACGGCCGCGAAATCGCGCTGCCGATGAACGCGCCGGTGCTGTTCCACCTCCAGCGCCTGCGCGATGAGGCGCACCGCTTCGCCATCGGCGCGCACCGGGCCAAGCGGGCGAAGGCGCTGGTGACGAGTAGTCTCGACGATGTGCCGGGCATCGGCCCGGCGCGGAAAAAGGCACTGCTGATGCACTTCGGTACGGCGCGTGCGGTGAAGAATGCGTCGCTTAACGATTTGCAGATGGCACCGGGGGTGAGCGAGGCGGTGGCGTTGCAAGTCTATGATTATTTCCACGCGACGGTTGCTTCGCAGTGACCGGCTCGACCTATGACGCGATCATCCTCGGCGCAGGTGGCGCGGGGCTGATGTGCGCGCTGACCGCCGGACAGCGCGGGCGGCGGGTTCTGGTCGTCGATCACGCCGAGGAACCGGGCAAGAAAATCCTGATTTCCGGCGGCGGGCGATGCAATTTCACCAACGTCAACACCGCGCCCGACCGTTTCCTGTCGGCGAACCCGCATTTTGCGAAGTCGGCGCTGGGGCGGTACCGGCCACAGGATTTTATCGCGCTTGTCGAGCGGCACGGGATTGCGTGGCACGAGAAGACGCTCGGGCAGCTCTTTTGCGACGGGTCGGCGAAGCAGATCGTCGCGATGCTGATGGACGAATGCGCGGCTGGCGGGGTGAAGTTTGCCTTCGGGCAGGGGATAGCGGAAATCTCCCATGCCGACGGGGTTTTCTCGGTCCGTCACGGTGAGCGCCTTTCGACCACAGCTTCGTTAGTCATTGCCACTGGCGGTCCCTCGATCCCCAAGATCGGCGCGACCGACTTTGCCTATGACATCGCGCGGCAGTTCGGCTTGAAAATTGTCGAGCCCCGTCCGGCGCTAGTGCCGCTGACGCTTGGCGGGGAAGAAGTGCTGTTCCGCGAGCTGTCCGGCGTTGCGACCGAGGTGGTCGCTTCCGCAGGCAAAGCGGCATTCCGCGAGGCGGCACTGTTCACCCATCGCGGGTTGTCAGGGCCGTCGATTCTGCAGGCTTCGTCCTACTGGCGACATGGTGAGGCGGTGACGGTTGATTTTCTGCCCGATACGACGCGCGGTTGGTTGCGGGCAGCCAAGCGGACAACGCCTCGTGCTTCGGTGAAAGCAACGCTCGGTGCGGCGCTTCCCGCGCGTCTCGCCGAGACGCTCGCCGACCGGATTGGCCTCACCGGGGAACTCGCCAATCATAAGGACGATGCACTGGAACTGGCAGAGCGGCAGCTCGCCGCTTGGGCTTTCCACCCCAACGGGACCGAGGGGTTCGCCAAGGCTGAGGTCACGGTTGGCGGGATCAGCACGGCGGAGCTGTCGTCACAAACGATGGAGGCCCGCCGCGTGCCGGGACTTTATGTCATTGGCGAGGCGGTTGATGTTACTGGCTGGCTCGGCGGCTATAATTTCCAATGGGCTTGGGCGAGCGGCTGGGCGGCGGGGCAGGTGCTTTAGCCGCGCACGCCGAAACGGCGCATGGCCCGCCAAGCCAGCGCCTTTGCCCGGTTTTGCTCGGGGTATCGCCCTGGTCGCGCCGGGTGCAGGCCCGTTTTCCGTAATACTGCATTCAGCGCATGGGCGTCGGCAACGGCATAAGTCCAGTCCGACCGCCACGTTACCGAAAAGCTGATCGAGACGCCGGGACCATTCTTCACCCAATGCGGGGCCATCACCGGCACATACATGCCGTCGCCGGGGTTGAGCGCAAAGGCGCGCCCGCGCGTCGCATAGTCGTCACGCCACGGCAGGTTGCGGTGCGCGAGACCCTGATAGAATCGCTCGTGCGCGTCGCCCGGCGCGATCTGCTCGTCGGTCTGCGGGAACACCGTCATCGTCTTGGTGCCGCGCAGCTGCATCAGGATATTATGCTCGGGGTCGAAGTGGAGCGGCGTCACCGAATTGGGACTGGAGACGAAAATAAACGCTTCCAGCTGGTGCATTGCCCCAGTTCGCGGGGTGACGACCGGCAGCAACTCGTCGAGCGTCGCCTTGAGCAGCGCACCATAAGCCGGATCGCGCTCGACGAATTTCATGACCATCCACGACCCGTTGGTTTCGATGCCGTGAATCGTCTCGGCAATCGACAGGCCGTTCTGCGGGATTGCGTCCGGGTCGACGCCGGTCGGCAGGTCGCCACGATTATACTCGACCGTCGCCGGGTCGAGCCGCGCCGCCAGCCCGGCCAGCGCGTCAAGCTCGAACATCGGGTGGTTGGCCAGCGTGTGCTGCACAACGCCCGGTGCTTCGGGGTAGAGTGCTGCAAAACTGTCGAGGTCAGGGAACGCAGTCATTTCGCTCTCCGCACGAGCGCCGATGCGGTCTCCAGCGCGCGACATGCGGCAAAGGTCGCGCGGCGTCTCGCCCCCTTGAGCGGCACTGTTATGCGTATGATTTCGCGCCGCTCGCCCCACAGGCTGTTTATCATTGGGTGATCCTCGACCGCGCAGCTGTCCATCCACTCTATCGCGGGACTTTCGAGGATTTTGAGATTTTCGAGCTGGATCAACACCCCGGGCGAAAAACGCGCAAATTCCTCGTCGAAGGCGATTTTGAAACTGAAACTGCCCGGCGCGGTCAGGAAGTTGACCAGCATCGCAATGATACGCCCGTTCACATCAAGCCGGATGATCTCCAGCCGCCCAGCCGCGAAGGCTCCGCGCATTGCGTCGCGGACAAATCCCTCGGTGTCGCGGTCATTGGCGAGGGCAGCGCCATCGCGGCCCTTCCAGCCGCTGGCTTCGAGGGCCAGAAAAGCGTCAATCCATGTGTCGAGGTCAGCTGCATCGGAGAGGCGGTCGAACCCCACGCAGCCGCTCTCGGCCAGACGGTGCTGGAGCCGTCCGATTTCCTTGCGTTTTTTCTTGCGGACCGTGGATTCGTAATAGCCAGTCGGCGACAGGTCGGACTGGAGCATTGCACGCGTACTGCGGTGGACAACCGCAGCACCTTTTCGCGCTTGGAGCAAAGCCTGTGCAAGTGGCCCCTGTCCATCCAGTGCGACCAGATGCAGAAATGCGGGGGCGTCAGGGTCGGCGTCAAGCATGTCAAGCGCGCGGTGCCAGAAATAGGGTTCAAAGCTCCGCCGGACGAGAGGAGCGCCAAAAAAGCTGTTGTAGTGCAACCAGTTTTCAACATGGCGCACGGGCATCCGGCCATATTTGGGCGCGACCATAATCGGCATCATTCCGATGAGCTGGTCCTCGGCGCGAACAATCAACATCCGCGCATCGGCGGGGACATCGAGATGGCGAACGCTAGCCTCGACGAACCAGCGTTCGGCAAAGGCATTGGGTTCGCTGGCGCGCGCCGCAACCGTGTCCCAGCTAGCGTCAGGGTGGGCGAGGTAATCACGCAACGGCACGATTTCGGACCGTCGTCGTTCACGCGCGGCAACCACCGGATGACGGAGCGGCGCATTCATGCCGTTGCCCCGTCAGCGGCACGGAAGGCGTCGATGATCGCATCGCTGCCAACCGCCGTCACACCGCGCGCGGCAAACCGGTCGAACACCCCGTCCCACCAGCGCCAGAAGGTTGCGAGGTCGGCGGCGTCGCGGACATAGGGTGTGTGGCCCGGGACGAGCGAGGGTGTGTGGAATGACAAGCTAAACAGCCGGTGTCCGTTGCCCAGCAACGCTTCGATAGCTTCCAGTGCCTCGGCAAGCGGCACACCCTCGGGGGTCAAAGGCACCCGCGCGAGCAAACCAGTCCGTGCGAGTGTCCCCCGCAGCGATTCGGCGCGGTAAAGCTCGGGCCAGCGGTTGAGCGCGCCCGTGTATGTGGTTGAAAGCGGCAGCTCGTACAAATCTTGCGCGATTTTCCACGGCCACAACGGGTGCCGCGAGAAATCAGGCCCGCCCTGACTGCTGTAATCGAAGCGCGCACGCACCGACACATCGAGCGCATAGCCGAACTCACCGAGCAGGGCAGCGGTGTGTCGCCCAATCCCGTAGCGGCCCGCCCGATAAACGCGCGGTCGGGCACCTGTTGCTGCCTCGATACGGTCGGTCAGGCGAAACAATTTCTCGCGCTGCAATTCGCGTGGCAGATTGGCGGTGTAACTGTTGTGGCGGTTTACTTCCTCGTTGAACGGCGGCGACACCCAAGGGTGGAGCTGCGTACCGACCGTGCAGTCGCCGCTGGCGACCAGTTCGCGCAGAATCGCGCCGCTGTCAGAGTTATCGACAATCGGCCAGTCGGCCATCCAGCACGGCTGCAGGCCCGCCTCAAGAAACCGCTGGTTAGCCTCGGGTAGGGCGCGCATCGTAACAGTTGCGGTCGCGTCGCGGCGAAACGGGCCGTTCCAGTCAAACTCTTCCTCGGCATCGCCAAACATCGCGAAGCGTGTGCCAAAGCTGTCGGGCAAGTGCAGACGCGCATCAGTATCCGGCGGCAAGTCCAGCCTTGATTCGATCTCGACTTTGTCGGCGTGCACGCAAAACCCCCTAAAGCTTCCGGCCTCTATGGCACGCGGGCTTTACAAAAGCGTCAATGACGGCGCTTGTCGTGTGAATGCGGATCGAATGCGAAGCCATTGTCGTCGGCGTGCGTGCCCATGGCGAGCATGGCGCAATCGTGCGGCTGATGACCGAGGGGCACGGGTTGTTGTCGGGCTATGTGCGTGGCGGTCGTTCGCGGCAGCTACGCCCCGTACTGTCGCCGGGGAATGTCGTGAAGGCCGACTTGCGCGCGCGTGTCGAAACACAGCTTCCCGCGCTAACCGTCGAGCCATTGCAGGCGCGCACAGCGTTGCTTGGCGAACCGCTGGCGGCGGCGGCGATTGAATGGACGACGGCACTTGCGGCGGCAGGGCTGCCCGAGGGACAGCCCTATCCGCGAATCCATGCCGCGCTCGATGGGGTGCTGACGGCAATCGAATCGGCTCCTTCCGCGCGGCGCTGGGTCGCCGCGCTAATCGGCTATGAGGCGGTTGTGCTGGCTGAACTGGGCTATGGCTCGGAGGAGGTTACAACCGACGACGAAATGGCGGTGCTTCGCCTGAACGGGCAGCGCCTCGGCCAAAATGTCCTCACCGAACGCCGCGCCCGCCCGCTTGATGCGCGGGATCGCCTCGTCGAGCGGCTTGCGCGTGCCTTGGGGTGAAGGCAAAGCGAACGACATGAAGCGTAACGACGGGCAGAACCCCGAAATCACTCGCCACTGGCGACCCGCTACACAGGCTGTGCGCGGCGGCACTGCGCGCACCGAATGGGGTGAGACCAGCGAGGCGCTGATCCTGTCGTCGGGCTATACCTATGACGACGCCGAAACCGTGGCAGCGCGTTTTGCTGGCGAGGCGGCGGGGCCGACCTATTCGCGGTTGCAGAATCCGACCGTCGAAATGCTGGAATTGCGAATCGCACTGATGGAAGGGGCCGAGGCATGCCGCGCGCAGGCTACCGGCATGGCGGCGATGACGACGGCGATGCTGTGCCAGCTTGAGACCGGCGACCATGTTGTCGCCGCACGCGCGGCGTTCGGCTCCTGCCGCTGGCTGACCGACACCCTACTCCCGAAATGGGGGATCACGACAACGACGATCGACAGCCGCGACAACAAGGCATGGGAAGCGGCGATCCAGCCGAATACCAAGGTGTTCTTCTTTGAAACGCCGGCAAACCCGACGATGGACATTGTCGACATGGGTTTCGTGTGCGGGCTGGCAAAGGCGCACGGGATCACAACGGTGGTCGACAATGCGTTTGCAACGTCGGTACTCCAGCGGCCGCTCGATTTCGGCGCGGATGTTGTGGCCTATTCGGCAACCAAGATGATGGACGGGCAGGGCCGCGTCCTTGCCGGGGCGGTCGCGGGCTCGAACGAATTCATCAACGAGAAATTACTGCCTTTCCAGCGCAATACCGGCCCGAACCTGTCGCCGTTCAATGCCTGGGTGGTGCTCAAGGGTCTCGAAACGCTCGACCTGCGCGCGATGCGCCAGTCGGAGAATGCGATGAAGGTCGGCAAGTTCCTTGAGGGCCGGGTGCCGGTCATGCTTCACCCCGGCTTACCGAGCCACCCGCAGCATAATCTGGCGGCAGCGCAGATGAAGGCGTGTGGACCGATTTTCTCGTTTGTCCTCGACGGCGGGCGGCGACAGTCAATGGATTTGCTCAACGCGCTCGAACTTGTCGACATTTCAAACAACATCGGCGATTCGCGCAGCCTGGCGACGCACCCCGCTTCGACAACGCATCACAGTGTCGGGCCAGAGGCGCGCGAGGCCATGGGTGTGGGGGAGGGGATGATCCGCATCAACATCGGTCTCGAAGACCCGCTTGATGTGATTGACGATCTTGACCGCGCGCTGACGAAGGTGGGCCTGTGACCCTTTCGGGCATGAAGGGGTTGTTCCCCTATTTTGAGACCACCCGCGGCGTGACTGTGCGCGTTTCGGTCAGCTTCCTGCCCGAACAGTCCGAGCCAGAGAAATCGCGTTGGTTCTGGGCCTATCATATCCGCATCGAAAATGATGGGCCGATGGCCGTGCAGTTGATGACGCGCAGCTGGACCATTGCCGACGGGCGCGGCGCGCACCACCGGGTCGAGGGCGAAGGGGTTGTCGGCGAACAGCCGGTGATCGCGCCGGGCGCGTCCTATGATTATGTTTCGGGTTGCCCGCTGACCACACCGACCGGCTGGATGCAGGGACATTACGACATGGTCGGCGAGGATGGCTCGTCGTTCCCCGCAACTATTCCCAAATTTGCGCTGACCGCGCCTGTGACGGCGCGGGGATAGTCGCATGAAGCGCACCCATTTGCCACTGAATGGCCTGCGTGTCCTTGACGCGGCGGCCCGGCATTTGTCGTTCACACGCGCCGCCGATGAGCTTGCTGTGACACCGGCAGCCGTTGGCCAGCAAATCCGTGCGCTGGAAGATACGCTCGGGGCGGTCCTGTTTCGCCGGACACCCAAGGGGTTGGAGCTAACTCCCGAGGGCGAAGCGGGCCTCGTCGAGTTGCGCCGTGGTTTCCTCAGCTTCGAAGAATCAGTCCGCGCGATGCAGGCGGGTCAATCGTCGAAATCGCTGACGATTGCCGCACCGCGTGACCTGACCGCGAAATGGTTGTTGCCCCGGCTTGAGGCCTATCGCGCGACCGATCCTGAATTGCGGTTCGCGCTGGTCGCGACTGATACCGGCCTCGATTTTACCGAGGCGAACCTTGATCTCGCTATCTGTTTCGCCGATGCACCCGGCGAGCACGAGGGAGTCGAAATCGGTCCGCGCGGATTTGCGCGCGTGGGGCAGGGAGACGTTATTGGCTGGTCCGGAAGCCCCGAAGCGTCAACCGGCGGCGTGACCGTCGCCGACGCTGGCCTTGCGCTTGACGCGGCGCAGGCAGGGCTTGGCAGTGCTGTTGTTCCTGCAATGCTTGCCGCCGCTGCCCCGACCCTCGACGACCCGCGCGGCTATTGGCTGGTCGCTCCCTTGCCGCAATGGCGTCAGAAAAAGGTCAAGGCGCTGGTCGCCGCGCTTCTGGCGGCTTAACGACCGACAAGCGCGACCGCACGCATCATTAGCGCAGAGAACGCTGAATTATCGACGGGTTTTGCGGGGTCGTTCCACGCCCCTGCGACAACATACCAGTCGCCTGATTTCGTTTTCAGCAGCCAGCTCATGGCAATGACGCCGCTTTCCGAACCGCCCTTATAACCGACCGTATCAAACCGGGCGCGGTCAGCGGCTGAAAGTGACGGACTAACTGCCATAATATCCAGCGCTGTCTTGCTCTGCGAGCGGCGGATGTTGTCAAACACACCCGCGATTTCCACCATCGTTGCGGGCCATTCCACTGTGTCGATATGCAGCGGCGCACCCGCGAGCGCGCTGGCGTCGATGGCAGCAACGGTTGGTTCAAGGTCGTTCAGGACTTGACGCCGTTCGGACAGTCCGCCCGTAATCCAGCGTTTCCGCATCTTCTCGCTCGCGGGCATTTTGAGCACAAATGCATCGAGCGTGGACAATATGGGCACCGATCCTGCGGTTTGGCCGATGGCGGCGCGCATCGCATCGACCTTTGGTCGTCCGAGCGTCTCGATCAACGTGTCTGTCGCGGTGTTGTCGCTGATCGAAATCATTTGCGTTGCAAGCGTTGCCAGTGTCACGGGCGAACTGACGGGCCAATTCTGGGTCACGCCCGATGGCAGCGAGGGCCGCCCCAGCGCGACCACATCGGTCCACTGACGTTCCTTAACCTCGGTCGCCCGCGCCAGTTCGGCGAGGACAAACAATTTGAACACCGAACCGGTCGCAAGCGGCATGTCCGGATTGAGCGACGCAAACGGGACGGGCTCTGCTTCGCCAAGTTTCGCCACCAGCAATGCAGCTGTGCCCGGCAGCTTTTTCAACGCGCCAATCACGGCTTCAAAACTGTCGCCGCGCCGCTCGACGCCGGTAATCAGCAGTCCGATGAACCGGTGCGGCTCGGGCGCTTCCAGCGCGATGCGCACGGTCACGACGGCATTGGCATATTCGACCGCAACGACGGCTTGCAGGGCACTCTCGGGCGTGATGCTGGCCACGCCGATGACAGTGCCATTGGCCGTGCGTAATTCCTTGGCAATGGCTTCGACCTGCGCGGCGGGAACCTGAGCAAGGAACGACGGCGTGAACGTCGTTTCATCGACCTTGGCATCACGCAGCATCGCCACAAGCGTGTTGGCACCCGCGCGGATGGCAGGCGAAGCGGATGGCTGGGCCTGCGCGGTAAAGGGAGTTGCCGCAAAGACCAGCGCGATCAGCCAGCGGATCATGCGTCAATTGCCTCTTCGTCCACCCGCGACGCATTCTCCTGAATGAAGTTGAAGCGGTGCTCGGGGTTTTTACCCATCAAGCGTTCAACGAGGTCGCGCACACCGGCGCGTTCCTCATATTCCTGCGGCAGGGTGACCCGCAGCAGCGTGCGCGATTTCGGGTCCATGGTCGTTTCACGCAGCTGGATCGGGTTCATCTCGCCCAGCCCTTTGAACCGCGAAACTTCAATCTTCTTGCCCTTGAATTCGCGGTTTTCAATCTCGACGCGGTGGGCATCGTCGCGCGCATAAAGCGACTTTGCGCCCACGGTCAGGCGATAGAGCGGTGGTTGCGCGAGATAGACATGCCCCTTGCGGACGATGTCGGGCATTTCCTGAAAGAACAGGGTCATGAGCAATGTTGCGATGTGCGCGCCGTCGACATCGGCGTCGGTCATGATGATGACGCGTTCGTAGCGCAGATTGCCCGCATCGCATTTGTCACGGACGCCGCAACCGAGCGCGAGCGTCAGATCGGCGATTTCGCTGTTGGCCCTGATCTTGTCGGCAGTGGCGCTGGCGACATTCAGGATTTTGCCGCGAATGGGCAGAATCGCCTGGGTTTTGCGGTCGCGCGCCTGCTTGGCCGACCCACCGGCGCTGTCGCCCTCGACGATATAGAGCTCGGTCCCTTCGGGACTGTCCGCCGAACAGTCAGTCAGCTTTCCGGGAAGACGCAGCTTGCGCGCAGAAGTAGCTGTTTTTCTTTTGATTTCACGTTCAGCACGGCGCGCCAGCCGCTCGTCCATGCGGTCGATAACATAGGTCAGTAGCGCGCGGCCCCGGTCCATATTATCGGTCAGGAAATGGTCGAAATGGTCCTTGATCCCGTTTTCGACCAGCCGCGCGGCTTCGGGCGACGTCAGCCGGTCCTTGGTTTGCGACTGGAACTGCGGATCACGGATAAATACCGATAGCATGATTTCCGACGGCGCAATCACATCCTCGGGCTGGATGTCAGCAGCCTTCTTGACCCCCACAAGCGCGCCGAAAGCGCGGATGCCCTTGACGATGGCGGCGCGAATGCCCGCTTCGTGGGTGCCGCCGTCAGGGGTGGGGATGGTGTTGCAATACCAGCTGAAACTGCCCTCGCTCCATAAGGGCCAGGCGACCGCCCATTCAACACGGCCTTGCGCATCACCGGGAAAATCTTGTTGCCCCGCGAAAAAATTGACCGTCGCGCACTCGCGCTCGCCGACCTGTTCACGCAGGTGATCGGCGAGGCCACCAGGGAACTGGAATACGGCTTCGGCAGGGGTGTCGTCGCCGATCAGCGATGCGTCGCACTTCCAGCGGATTTCGACGCCCGCGAACAGATAGGCCTTCGACCGCGCCAGCTTGTACAGGCGCGCCGGTTTGAACGCCATTTCGGGACCGAAGATTTCGGTGTCGGGTACGAACGAAACTGTCGTGCCGCGCCGGTTGGGCGTCGGCCCCAGTTTTTCGATCGGCCCCTGGGTGAGGCCGCGCGAGAAACGCTGGCGAAACAATTCCTTGTTACGGGCAACCTCGACCACAGTGTCGCTCGACAATGCGTTGACGACGCTGACACCGACACCGTGCAGGCCACCCGACGTCGCATAGGCTTTGCCGTCGAACTTCCCGCCCGAATGCAGTGTCGACATGATGACTTCGAGTGCGGATTTGTCGGGGAATTTCGGATGCGGATCGACCGGGATGCCGCGCCCGTTGTCGGTAACGGTCAGGCGGTTGCCGGCATCGAGCATAATCTCGATCCGCGTCGCATGTCCCGCGACAGCCTCATCCATCGCATTGTCGAGAACCTCGGCGGCGAGGTGGTGATAGGCGCGCTCGTCGGTCCCGCCGATATACATCCCCGGACGGCGGCGGACGGGTTCCAGCCCTTCGAGCACCTCGATCGACGAAGCGTCATAGGTGTTGGACGAAGGAGGGGGCGCGGCTTCGAACAGGTCAGTCATTGTGCACGGCTATAGGGACGCGCGAGTCTAGCGCGCAAGCGCATCATGTGTCGGTGGGCTGTGGCCGATTGGCAACACCATTATCTTATTGCACTGCAACATGCATCCATATCACGGCTCAACCGTATCTGCAGTTCCAATCACAAACGCAAAGGTATTGCGATGTTCAAGCACGTCCTCACTTCGACCGCCGCGCTGGTTGCAGCCCTCGGCGCAGCCCCCGCCCTCGCCCAAGACGCTGCCGAAGACAGCGGCTTCAACGGATTTTATATCGGTGGATCGTTCGGCGGTGCCCACACCGCAGGCAAGTCTGAGTCGATCCTGTTCGACCGCAATCTCGATGGTCAGTTCGGTGACACGCTGACGACTGTGGCAGGTGCGAACGCTTTCTCGACCGGGTTTTGCTCGGGCAGCGCTTCGTCGACAGCCAACGGCAATTGTTCGTTTCAACGTGACGGCCTCGAATATTATGGTCGTATCGGTGCCGACACACAGCGTGGCCGGATCGTTGTCGGCTTTGTCGTCGAAGGCGGTCGTCCTGATTTCAACGAGAGCGTCAGCGCGTTTTCAACAACGCCAGCCAGTTACACGCTGACCCGCGATGTCCGCTACAACATCAACGCGCGCGGCCGCATCGGTTACACGCCGAACAATAAAACCTTGTTCTACGCGGCCTTCGGTCCGACCTATGCAAAGGTCCGCACGCGGATCAACACATCCAATACCGCGAACAGCTTTTCGTCGAACGGAACCCAGGAAGAATGGGGCTTCAACGCTGGCGGCGGCATCGAGCAGAAGATCGGGAATAATTTCTCGATCGGTCTGGAATATCTTTACACCGACGTGCGCAACGACCGTGGTCGGGTGCGCGTTGGCCCCGGCACGGCCGCCGCAACCAACCCTTTCCTGCTCGGCAATGCAGCCGGAACCGATTTCCGGTTCAGCAACGAGCATATGCGCTGGCACAGTGCACGCGTCGTCGCGGCTTTCCGCTTCTAATACATGATCAAGCGGGGGCGGGCTTCGGCTCGCCCCTTATTGGTATCTGGCGGATCACGCGAAGACCGCATAACCTCCCGGCAGAATATGCCTGCGAGGATGCCTGCCCGTGCTGATCGACCGCCTGCCGCCTGTTTCCTCCTCGCTGCGCCCGAGCAACCACCCCTATCTGGGCGGTGCGTGGACACCGTTGCACGAAGAAGTGACGGCGGACGATTTGCAGGTGATCGAGGGGGCTATTCCCGACGACATCGACGGGGTGTATCTCCGCAATACCGAAAACCAGCTCCACCAGCCCCTCGGACGCTATCACCCGTTCGATGGCGACGGGATGATCCACCAGATCAGTTTTAGCGGCGGCGCAGCAAGCTACCGCAACCGCTGGGTCCGCACGCGATGTTTTGCGGCGGAACAGGAAGCCGGCGACTCACTCTGGGGCGGGCTGATGGACAAGCCCGGCACGTCAAAACGCCCCGGCTTTGGCGCGCACGGCAGTCTCAAGGACTCGTCGAGCACCGATATTATCGTCCACGCGGGCAAGGCGCTCTCGACCTTTTACCAGTGTGGTGAAGGCTATCTGCTCGATCCCGAAACCCTTGAGCCACTTGGTCTCGCGCCGTGGGTGCCGCTCGACGGGATTTCGGCACATCCCAAGGTTGATGCGCGCACCGGCGAGTTGATGTTCTTCAACTATAGCAAGCACGCGCCCTTCATGCACTACGGCGTCGTTGACCGCGACGAACGGCTGACGACCTATATCTCCGTCCCGTTGCCGGGTCCGCGCCTGCCGCATGACATGACCTTTTCCGAGAACTGGGCCATCGTGAACGACCTTCCGATGTTCTGGGACCAAGAGCTGCTCAAGCGCGACATCCACGCCGCGCGGCTGCACGAAGGAGTGCCGTCTCGGTTTGGCTTGATTCCCCGCAAAGGTGACGGGGTGGGCGATCCATCTGCGATCCGCTGGTTCGAGGCCGCACCAACCTACATCCTCCACTTTCTCAACGCCTATGAAGAGGGCGAGGAAGTGGTGATGGACGGCTATTTTCAGGACAACCCGCAACCGCCGCCGCTGCCCAATGAGGACGGCTATGGCCATATGATGGCCTATGTCGACGAGCACAGTTTTCTGCCCAAGCTCCACCGCTGGCGGTTCAATCTGGCCGACGGGACAACTCGCGAGGAACGCCACGACGACCGCATCCTGGAATTCGGGATGATCGACCAGCGGCGGGCAGGGCG
>JANNCK010000227.1:0-3441 GCA_031386545.1 Sphingomonadales bacterium | reverse complement strand
TATGGGCGGGGTCGCCAAGCGGAATCGGCACGACTGGCGCGCGCCCCCACACGCGGTTACATGGACCGCCACGACTCGCCAGACACGCATTATTTCTTTGGGGACACTCGCTTGGCTTTCGACATTCCGCTCGGCCTTACTTTCGACGACGTTCTGCTCCAGCCCGGCGCGTCCGACGTGCTGCCGAGCCAGGCCGACACACGCACGCGGATCACCCGCGATATTACGCTCAACATTCCGATCCTGTCGTCGGCGATGGATACGGTGACCGAGGCCGATATGGCGATTGTCATGGCGCAGCTGGGCGGGCTGGGCGTGCTTCACCGCAACCTGACCGTCGAGGAACAATGCGCGGCCGTGCGGCAGGTGAAGCGGTTCGAGAGCGGGATGGTCGTCAACCCGATCACCATTCACCCTGACCAGACCCTGGCCGATGCACGCGAGATGATGGCGCGGCACAAGATTTCGGGGATTCCGGTCGTCGAGGCGTCGGGCAAGCTGGTTGGTATATTGACCAACCGCGACGTGCGCTTTGCCGGGAACCCCAACCAGCCGGTCAGCGAACTGATGACGAGCCAGAACCTCGCGACGGTCCAGGCCGGGGTCGGCGAAGAGGAAGCGCGGCGGTTGCTTCATCAGCGGCGGATCGAGAAATTGCTTGTCGTTGACGAGGGGTATCGCTGCGTCGGCCTGATTACGGTCAAGGACATCGAGAAAGCGGTCACCTATCCCGACGCGACCAAGGACGGCACCGGGCGGCTGCGGGTCGCGGCAGCAACGACGGTGGGCGACGCTGGGTTCGAGCGCACCCAAGCCCTGATCGATGCCGAATGCGACCTGATCGTCATCGATACAGCGCACGGCCATTCGCGGATGGTCGCCGCCGCTGTCGAGCGGGTGCGGAAACTGTCGAACTCAGTCCAGATCATGGCGGGCAATGTCGCGACCGGCGAGGCGACGCGCGCGCTGATCGATGTCGGCGCGGATGCGGTGAAGGTCGGCATTGGCCCGGGCAGCATCTGCACAACGCGGGTCATCGCGGGGGTCGGCGTGCCGCAGCTGTCGGCAATTATGGATAGTGCCGAAGTCGCGGCCAAATCGGGTGTGCCGGTGATCGCCGACGGGGGGCTGCGGACTTCGGGGGATGTCGCGAAAGCACTTGCGGCGGGCGGTGCGGCGGTGATGGTCGGTTCGCTGCTTGCCGGGACGACAGAAGCGCCAGGGGAAACCTTTTTGTATCAAGGGCGCGCTTACAAATCCTATCGCGGAATGGGCAGTGTCGGCGCGATGGCGCGCGGGTCGGCGGACCGTTATTTCCAGCAGGACATCAAGGACCAGCTCAAGCTCGTCCCCGAAGGGATCGAGGGGCAGGTCGCCTATAAGGGGCCGGCCAAGGACGTCATTCACCAGCTGGTCGGCGGGGTGAAGGCGGCAATGGGCTATACCGGATCGGCGACGATTGCCGACTTGCAAAAGCGGGCGCGGTTTGTGCGGATTACCGGTGCCGGTCTGCGCGAAAGCCATGTCCACGACGTGACGATTACGCGCGAAGCACCGAACTACCCCACCCGATGAGTGTGCTCCATAAAATAGGGACAGTCCCTAATTTAAATTGGGGACTGTCCCTATTTCTTATTGGGGACTGTCCCTATTTTATGGGACGCCCTGCATGACACCCTCAGCTCGACTACAGACTGCCATCGAACTGCTCGACCTGATCCTTGCTTCGGCGCGGGACAACGGCGCCGCGGCGGATACGATCATCGCCAAATGGTTTTCGACGCGGCGCTTTGCCGGGTCAAAGGACCGCCGCGCCGTGCGGGAGCTTGTCTATCGCGCCATCCGCAGTTTCGGCGAGATGCCAGTCAATGCGCGTTCGGCGTTCGGGCGACTGGCCGATTACGATCCCGAATTGGCACCGCTGTTCGACGGCTCGCCCTATGGTCCGGCACCACTCGCCGACGGCGAGGTTCGTGACGAGCCGGTACCAATGCCGGCGTGGCTGGGGCGGATGATCCCTGCCGTGGAGCACGCCGCGCTGCTCGAACGCGCGCCGCTCGATTTGCGCGCCAACCGCCTGAAGACGACGCGCCAAGACTTGCTGGCTGTTTGGCCCGAGGCGACAGCGATTCCGCACACCGAAGATGGTTTGCGGTCGTCCGAGAATTTTGCGGTCGAGGCGAGCGATGAATGGCGTGGCGGGCTGGTCGAGGTGCAGGACGCCGGCAGCCAGATGATCGTGGCAGCGTGCGGCATGGCGGCGGGGATGACCGTCGTTGATTTATGCGCGGGTGGTGGCGGCAAGACGCTGGCGCTGGCGTCGGCGATGCGCGGTGCAGATGGGCAAGAGGGGCGGCTGATTGCAGCGGACACCGACAAACGCCGCTTGTCACAGCTGCCCGAGCGCGCGGCGCGGGCCGGAGCGACGGTCGAGGTCCAGCTGCTCGACGGCGGTCACGAGGTCGAGAATCTTGCCCCATTGGCAGGACAGGCGGATGTCGTGCTGGTCGATGCGCCGTGTTCGGGCAGTGGTACACTCCGCCGCAATCCCGAGGCGCGTTGGCGCTTGCAACCGGCGCGGCTCGACAAATTGGTACAGGTGCAGCGCCATGTCCTTGATCTTGCGGTGCCGCTGGTCAAACCGGGCGGGGCGATTGTCTATGCGGTGTGCTCGTTGATTGCCCGCGAAGGCGCAGGGCAGATTGATGCGTTTCTGGTGCGATACCCGGGTTGGACGAGCGTTTCGCCGTTCGAGAACGGGCGTCCGGCAGGCAAGGGGCGGGTGCTCTCCCCCGCTGTTGATGGCACCGACGGTTTTTTCGTCGCGCGCCTCGTTTCGCCGTGCTAGCCTTACCAACTTAAATGCTGCTGGAGCTTGTCATGCGTCTTACCCCGCCCGCCGTCGGGATCGCCCTGATTTTGGCGACTGTATCGAGTGTCGGACATAGCCAGAAACCTGATGCGATGATTGACGCGCGGTCGATGTTGCTGGTGGCGCAAGCCAAGAGCGAGATTGCCGCAGGGCGTTTTGAAACTGCGACTGATGCGCTGGAATCGGCGCTGGCGGTTGATCCGCGTAACCGCGGGGCGTTCGTGCTGATGGCCGAAGTGGCCCAGAAACAGGGCCTGCCGGGCAAGGCGATCCGGCTTTACCGTGAATCGCTGCTGATCGAGCCCAATGATATTGCTGCGCTTGCGGGGCAGGGCGAGGCGATGGTCGCCAAGGGTGCCGTGACCAAGGCCAAGCAGAATCTGGCACGGATCAAGGTCTTGTGTGTCGGTGCCTGCCCTGATGGCGGACGTCTCGCCGCGGCGATCGAGAAGGGACCGCCGCCGGTGGTTCAGTCGGCGCAGGCGGCACCCGTGCTGCCGGCGGGAACACCGCGTTAGAGCGAGTTGTGGCCAAGCTCGCGCGCGACCGCGACAAATTCCTCCACGGAC
>JANNCK010000224.1:0-3571 GCA_031386545.1 Sphingomonadales bacterium | reverse complement strand
AGACCGTCGCCCAATGAATAGGCGACGTCGTACGCCTTCATGATCTCGGTGATCTCGTCGAAGCGTTCGTAGAGGAAGCTCTCCTTGTGGTGCGCGAGACACCATTTCGCCATGATGCTGCCGCCGCGCGACACGATACCGGTGACGCGCTTAGCGGCGAGCGGGACGTAGGGGAGCCGGACGCCCGCGTGGATGGTGAAGTAATCGACGCCCTGTTCGGCCTGTTCGATCAGCGTGTCGCGGAAGATATCCCAAGTCAGGTCTTCGGCGACGCCGCCGACTTTTTCGAGCGCCTGATAGATCGGCACGGTGCCGATGGGAACCGGGCTGTTGCGGACGATCCATTCGCGGGTGTCGTGGATGTTGCGGCCGGTGCTGAGGTCCATCACCGTGTCCGCGCCCCAGCGGATCGACCAGACCATCTTGTCGACCTCTTGCGCCACATCGCTGGCGACCGCGCTGTTGCCGATGTTGGCGTTGATCTTGACCAGAAAGTTGCGGCCGATCGCCATTGGTTCGGATTCGGGGTGGTTGATGTTCGACGGGATGATCGCGCGGCCCCGGGCGACCTCCGACCGCACGAATTCGGGCGTCACATGATCGGGGATTTCCGCGCCGAAGTCTTCACCGTCGCGGATGTGGCCCGCAATGGCGTCGCGCCCGATGTTCTCGCGGATCGCGACATATTCCATCTCGGGGGTAATGATGCCGCGGCGGGCATAATGCATCTGGCTGACGTTCGCGCCTGCACGCGCGCGCAGCACGGTCTTGCGGACATTGGGGAAGGGATCGACGCCACCGCTGCGGTCGGGGCCGAGCTGGCCATTGTCCTCCGGGCGGACTTCGCGCTGGGCGACTTCCTCGACATCGCCGCGGCTGCGGATCCACTGCGCGCGGAGCTCAGCAAGCCCCTTGTTAATGTCTATGACCGTGTTCGCGTCGGTGTACGGCCCGCTGGTGTCATACACGTTGAGCGGCGCTTCACCCGATGAGGGTTCAAGATCGATGGCGCGCATCGCGACGCCGAGGGGGCCAACATGGATTTTGCGGCTGCCGCGAATAGGGCCGGTGGTGACCTTGGGTGCTGTCGGGGCGGTGTAGTCGGCCATATGCGCTCTCCTTTGGACGGAAAGAGCGCGGTGGTTGGGTAACACCGCTCCCTCCCTCCGCCCGTGCTAACGGGATCAGGTTCACGGGTCAGGACGTCGGTCCTATCTCAGCCGTCCAAGCACGGCCCCCCGGGGAATGCTGCACGATAGGACGGTGCGCCGCCGCTGGCAACGCACCGTCCGATGATGGCTCAGCGATTGTCCAATTGCCCCCGCACCGCCGCCAATCCGTCGCGGGTGATGCGGTAAGGTTGGCTGCCGTTACTCGCAATCAACCGTCGCTTGCGGAGTTTAGCAAAGGTACCGAGCGTGCCGTCGGCGAGCCGCCAGCCGTCGCGGGTCAGGCAATCGACTGCGATGACACGGCCCCGGTCATCGCGCCGGTATTCGATGCGACCACCCTGCGCGAGCGCGTGCAGCACCCGCTGTTCGTATTTCGAAATGTTCACTGCAAGATTCCGCCACAAGGGAAAACAACCCGCGCGGCTGCATCGGCAGCGGCGAAGGCGCGATCCGGGCGTCACGGGGTTTACCCTGTGCGCCGCTTAGCGGGCGGCAATCTCGGTCATAGGTCTGCCATCGCTCCTACACCGGCGCGCCGTCGAGCGAAAGTGCGGCGACAAGGCCGGCCTTGTCGCGCACCAGATCGGCAACGCTGAACTGGTCGAGATGCGCCAGAAACGCCGCCACCCCGCCCGCCAATATGTGCTTTAACCCGCAGGTGGGCGTGGCACGACAGCGGTTGGTGGCGGGATCGAAGCATTCGACAAAGCTGCCGACGTCTTCAAACCGGCGCACAATCTCACCGACATTGAGTTCGTCGGGCGACCGCGCGAGCATCAAGCCACCGCCGCGGCCACGCAGGCTTTCGACATAGCCCTCGGCGACCAGCCGCTGCGCGACCTTCATCAGATGGTTTTTGGAAATGGCATAGTGCCGCGCAACGGCGTCAATCGTCTGGTGCGTGTCGCTGACCGCCAGCAACATCAGCGTGCGCAACGCAAAATCAGTCTGGACGGTCAGCCGCATAAAACATGCATATTGGATATTGCTTTTCTTTGCAATCGCGCTATAACAGGTATATTAAATGCATCAATTGGAGTCGATGCCGTGTCCGCCCACCCCTATGCAGAGCAAGCCCGGGCGCAAAAAGCGGCTGAAGCAGCGGCGCTGGGGATTGACGACGCGCTCATCTCCACGCTGGTCGAGACGTTTTACGCCCGCATCAGAGACGATGCGATGCTCGCCCCGATCTTTGCGACAAAGGTGACAGACTGGCCGCATCATCTGGCGCGGATGAAGGATTTCTGGGCGTCGATTGTGCTCGAATCGGGGCGGTACAGCGGCAATCCAATGCTCAAGCACATTGCAATTCCCACCCTTGGCCCGGCGCATTTCACCCGCTGGCTGACGTTGTGGGAAGCGACACTGGACGACGTCGCCCAGCCGCGCGCCGCCGCGCTGTTTCGCGACCGCGCCGCGCGCATCGCCGACAGCCTGCAGACCGGCATCGCCCTCCACAACGGCGGGTTGGCCGCCCTCACCAGAAAGGACGTGTAATATGTTCATGCAATTCGATCTGATCTCCGCCGAACAAAGTGTCTGCGACGATAGCGAACGTCAGACGCACGAGGCCCGCACCTTTGATGTGCCCCCCTCGATCTGGCGGGTGATGGTTACTTCATATGCGGTCTTTTTTGCGGCGATCACCCTGGCCACCGGGCACGACGGTGCCACGATTTTCATGATCGTCATCAGCGCGCTTTATGCGGCAATGTATTTTGGAACGGCAATGGTGCTGAACCGCGTTGATCGTGCCAACCGCCCGCCACATCGGGGCGGTATGATCCAAACCCTCACCGGTCCGCTCAGCTATGGTGCGGCCTTTGCCCAAATGCTGACCGTGCCTATCCTCTTGGCCTTTTTCGCTGTGGCGATGGCCATCATCGTTGCGGCAACACCGATATGACAACGAGTCCTGCATCCTATCGTTCAACCCCGGTCTTTACCGACGACACCCTGCCAGCGGCACTCCGCCGTGCACATTGCACGAAGGCGGGGGTGTGGGGGCAACTCCACGTGCTGGCAGGCACACTAGTCTATGGGATCAACGCCATACATCAGCGACAAGTGCTTCATGCGGGTGATTGCGTCGTGATCGAGCCCCAACAAATGCACTATGTCGAGACCTCGGCTGACATCCGAATGCGGATCGACTTTTTCGACTGTGATCCGCGTATCGCCTAGCGTCGCACTCTGGAGACCCCGACTTTACGCGATCACAGCATGTATTTGACGCGGATGCCCTGATCGACGCGGGTCGTCGTGACTGCGAACTGGACATGCGCGAATTTGGGCGGGCCGAAACGGATGACCGGATTGCGCGAAAAGCCGAACCCCTCGCGCGGTAGCCCGAAGCTGGTGTCGAGTTTGTTGTTGCTGTTTTCGTCGTGGATCAGCGC
>JANNCK010000213.1:0-2626 GCA_031386545.1 Sphingomonadales bacterium | reverse complement strand
CAGCCAACTAGGATGGGGGGCGATCTATCACCCCGGCTTGGCTGAGCTTGTCGAAGCCCTTCTCTCAACACGGTAAATGCCCCGGCAATCTTACCCGTTCACACAAAAATCTCTCCACAAGCGCAACCCTGCACAACCATGCAGACCGCCACCGCCGAACCGCTCGCCGCGCACATCGCGCAAATCAACCGTCGCCGGGCCGCGCGCGAGGATATTCAGGCCGACACGCTGATGACCGATCGCGAGGGGCGGCTGTCGGGTGTGCGCCTGCTCAACCTGTCCGAAGACGGGTTCATGGCGATCACCGATGTGGACCAGTGCGAGCGCGAACCAATTCGTGTCGACATGCCAGTAGTCGGCTGGATGCGCGCCGACATTGTCTGGGTGCTGGGCGAACGCATCGGTGCCACATTTCGCGAGCCGTTGACGCCTTTGCAGATGAGCGCCGTGGTGCGCGACGTGTCACGGTAAGGAAGTACGGGCTTCGACAAGCTCAGCCAACTAGGATGGGGGGCGATCTATCACCCCGGCTTGGCTGAGCTTGTCGAAGCCCCCTTCTTCACTTCACCCCGCCCGCAACAGCCCCACCGCCGCATCGCGCTCAAACAGGTACAGCGCCGTCTGCGCCGCCTGTCCGCGCGGTGCGTCCAAGCCCCCGTCGCGATCCACCAGCAACCGCGCATCGTCGGTCGCGGTCGCGATCATCGCGGTCATTTGTTCGATGCTCGCCAGCCGGAACCGCGCCTCGCCCGACTGGCGCGTGCCGAGCACTTCGCCGCCACCGCGCAGGCGCAAATCCTCCTCGGCAATGCGGTACCCGTCGTTGGTTTCGCGCATCAAGGCGAGCCGCGCGCGCGAGGTTTCGGACAGGGCGTTACCCCGCAGCAACAGACACACGGATCGTTCTGCCCCCCGCCCGACCCGCCCGCGCAATTGGTGCAATTGGGCAAGGCCAAACCGGTCCGCCTCCTCGATGACGATCAACGAGGCATTGGGCACATCGACGCCGACTTCAATGACGGTCGTCGCGACCAGCACCGAGAGTTGCCCGGATGAAAACGCCGCCATGACCGCGTCCTTCTCGGGCGGTTTCATTCGGCCATGGACCAGTCCGATGCGGTCGCCGAAGCGCAGTTTCAGCCCCGCCGCGCGCGCCTCCGCCGCCGCGCGGTCGCTGATCTCGCTTTCCTCGACCAGTGGGCAGACCCAATAGGCTTGCTTACCGTCGGATATATGACGCGCCAGGCCGTCCACCACCTCGTCGATACGCTCGCCCGAAATGACCCGCGTTTCGACTGGTGTGCGCCCCGGCGGCATCTCGTCCAGCCGACTGACGTCCATTTCGCCATAGGTGGTCAAGGTCAGCGTGCGCGGAATGGGCGTCGCGGTCATCACCAGCAGATGCGGCGGAGTCTCGGCCTTGGCGGTCAGCAACATGCGTTGGGCAACACCGAAACGGTGTTGCTCATCGACCACCGCCAGCCCGAGCCGCCGGTAACTCACCGCCTCCTGAAAAATCGCGTGCGTCCCGACGAGGATGTCGATGCTGCCGTCGGCCAACCCCATCAGCGTCGCCTCGCGCGCTCGCCCCTTGTCACGCCCGGTCAGCACCGCGATCCGTACATCGACGCCCGACAGCATCCTAGACAGCGTATCGTAATGCTGGCGCGCGAGGATTTCGGTCGGCGCGAGCATTGCTGCCTGCGTGCCGGCCTCGACGGCGATCAGCATGGCGTTGAGCGCAACGAGCGTCTTGCCCGAGCCGACGTCGCCCTGCAGCAGGCGCACCATCGGGGTCGCCTGACGCATGTCGCCCTCGATCTCCGCAACGGTGCGCGTCTGCGCGCCCGTCGGGACATAGGGCAGTTTGAGCGCGTGACGCAGCCGCCCGTCCCCGATCAACGGCGTCCCGCGCCGCCGCCGGGTCGAGGCGCGCACCAGCATCAGGGCAAGCTGGTTGGCGAAAATCTCGTCATAGGCGAGCCGGTCGCGCGGGCGAGTATCATCGGGGTCACCGTGCGCGGTCGCAATCGCCTCATGCCATGACGGCCACCCCCGTGCGGCAAGCAACCCCGGCTCGATCCATTCACCGAGGTCCGGCGCGCGTTCGAGCGCTTGCGTCGCCAACTGGTTGAGCTTCTTGCCCGTCAATCCTTCCGACAGCGGGTAGATCGCCTCACGCAGCGCCAGCACCTCATCGGGGCCACCAATCTCGGGATGCACGATCTGGCGGGTCTCGCCGTAAAGTTCGAGTTTCCCCGACACGAGCCGCGGTTCGCCCAGCGGCAATAGCTTTTTGGCATACCCCGTGTTCGACCCGAAATAGGTCAGGCTGATATAGTCGCCCTGCACATCAACCGCGTGCACGTTCATCGGACTACGCGCGCCGCGCTGTTTGTAATCGACCGGCGTCACCACAATGGCCACCGTCTCCCCCGGCACCGCATCGTCGAGCCGTTCGACCCGGTGCCGCGTCACAGAGCCCGTCGGTAGATGGAACAGCACATCGACGACGCGCGACAGGCCCAGCCGTTCGAGCGGCTTGGCCAGCGCAGGGCCAACGCCTTTCAGCGCACCGATCTCGGCGAACAACGGGTTGAGCAGGTCGGGGCGCATGGCTAGGGGG
>JANNCK010000184.1:0-10984 GCA_031386545.1 Sphingomonadales bacterium | reverse complement strand
AACGCCACCTCGCCCGTGAACTTGTCGGTCACCGCAAGATCGGTATTCGGCTGTTGCGCCTCGTTGGCGAGGTAAAGGGGATAAACGTCGTTTAAGACTGACATGTGCATCTCAAATACGAGGAAGCGCAAACCGGATCGTAAGGGAGGCTGACTGACCGCTCTGCGTTTGATGAATTATCTCGTCGGTTGAATTTTCGAAACTCGCCCGCAAAGCAGCGCAGCAGTTCGGCATCGCATGATTTGCACCCTCTTTCGGAGGGTAACCACCCATTAAGCGATGTAACTCGCCCGCGTTAATCTCGACATGTGGCCGACCTTGCCGCTGTGCACGATCAAGTTGGCTGGCAATTTCATTTTTGAAATCATTGATGTTGGGTGGCAAACTCATTGGCGTGGAGGACCGCTTAGATCATACCCGTCCTCGATACACTCGTTAGCTAAGGCGGAATTTGCCTCGACGTTGTCCGACAGTATCAGCCCATCTGCAATTTTTCCCATTTTGAAGGTGATCCGATAAGATGTCCAACCAGCGTATCCGCCGAGTTTGTTCTTGGCATTGACCCACCCGCAATAGACACGGGTGCCCCGCTGCCGAGGCCACAGCCAACGAGCAGATTGTGAGTCAACCAAATCAGTGGCGAAGTACCGCATAATTGCCTGACGCGTGGCCATTGCAGGCGACAGCACGCCTCCCTTTGGAGCGGCATTTGCGCTCGACGAGGCCCAAAGCATTGCAATGGCGAGAATTAGTGTCGATTTCATTCAAACCGCTTTCGACAAATCTTTGATATCCTTGTTCAAAATCCGGTCGTTATCCGAATAGTCGACCGGCACTTCGATCAGATGCACACCCAGCGTCTTGCCCGTCAGCGCGAGCAATTCGTCGAGATGTGCCGCGCTCTCCACCCGATACCCGTGCGCGCCATAGGCCTCGGCATATTTCACGAAGTCGGGATTGCCATAGGTCAGCCCCCAGTCGGCAAACCCCATATTCGCCTGTTTCCAGCGGATCATGCCGTAGCTGTTGTCGTTCAGGATCAGGATCGTGATGTTGAGCTTCAGCCGTACGGCGGTTTCCATCTCTTGCGAATTCATCATGAAGCCGCCGTCACCGCAGATCGCCATGACGCGGCGGTCGGGGTAAACCATGCTCGACATCATCGCTGAGGGCAGGCCCGCGCCCATCGTCGCCAGTGCATTGTCCAGCAGCACAGTATTGGGCTGGTACGCGGTATATCCGCGCGCGAACCAGATTTTATAGACGCCATTGTCGAGGCAGATAATGCCGTCCTCGGGCATCGCCTTGCGGACTTGTTCGACGAGGAACGGCGGATAAATCGGGAAGCGCGCATCGCCCGAAATGCTGGCCGTATGCGCGACCTCGGCGGCGCGGGCCTTCAGCATGAAATCGGATTTCCACGGCCAAGGATCGATGCCCGGGCCATCGCCCAGCGCTTCCTTCATCTGCCAGATCGCGTTGGCGATGTCGCCGATGACTTCGATTTGCGGGAAATAGACTGGATCGACCTCCGCGGTGCGGGTCGAGACGTGAATCACTTCCGCGCCACCCGCCTTCATGAAGAACGGCGGCTTTTCGATAACGTCATGGCCGATGTTGACGATGCAATCCGACGCCTCGACCGCGCGGTGGACGAAGTCGCCCGATGAGAGCGCGGCACAGCCGACGAACTTGGGGTGGCGCTCGTCGATCACGCCCTTGCCAAGTTGCGTCGTCAGGAACGGGATGCCGGTCTTGTCGATAAACTCCAGCAGCATTTTCGACGTCATCGTCCGGTTCGCGCCCGCGCCGATCACCAGCACGGGGGATTTCGCGGCTTTCAGCTTAGCGACTGCGGCCGCAACGGCTTTGGGGTCGGCGCTCGGTCGCCGCGCGACGCTGCGCGGGATCGGCACCGAGTCGGTCTGTTCGTCGGCAATATCCTCGGGCAGTTCGAGGTGGACCGCGCCGGGTTTCTCCTCCTCGGCCAGCCGTATCGCTTCGCGGACGCGGCTCGGAATGTTGTCGGCGCTCGCCATCTGGTAGGTGTATTTGGTGATCGGCCCCATCATCGCGACGACGTCGAGGATCTGGAAGCGCCCCTGTTTCGATTTCTTGATCGGTTTCTGGCCGGTAATCATCATCATCGGCATCCCGCCCAGCTGGGCATAGGCCGCCGCGGTCACGAAATTGGTCGCGCCAGGCCCGAGTGTTGCGAGGCATACGCCGGTCTTGCCGGTATGCCGTCCATAGGTCGCGGCCATGAACCCCGCGCCCTGTTCGTGCCGCGTCAGGATCAGCTTGATCTTGGTCGAACGCGACAGGCTATCGAGAAAATCGAGGTTCTCCTCGCCCGGCACGCCGAAGATATATTCGACGCCTTCGTCTTCGAGGCACTGGATGAACAGATCGGATGCTTTGGCCATGACGCACGAGTCCCCCGGTTGGAAAGGCTAACAGCGACCGGTGCGGGTTGTGCCGCTTGGATGCGAGACTAGCGACAGAAACGGGGCAGGTCGACTCGTCTCACGCAAGCGTTTGAAGCATCGCCCCCATTTTCTCGTGGAGCATGTTCATCGCCTTCAACGGGCGGACCATCACCTTGAAATGGACGATCTGCCCATCGTCGTTCCATGTAATCATGTCGACCCCGTTGATCGTGATGCCATCGACGACGCTATTGAACTCCAGCACCGCCGAATTGCCCGTGCGCCATTCGCCGACATAGGCAAAGCCCTCGCCGCCGAGCACAAAACTCGCGCCGGTCAAGTATTTCGCGGTGATGGCACGCCCACGTTGGGGCGTGAGGACCACCGGCGATTCAAACACAGCGTCGTCGGCGAGCAACGCATTGATTGCATCAAAATCGCGCGACGCGGCGACCGCGTGCCAGCGGGTAAGGGCGGCATCAATATCCATGTTAATATCCCAGATCGAGGTCCACGACATGATGCAGCGGTTGGCCCCGGTGCCAGCGGTCGAGATTGGCGAGAAAGCGTTGGGCAGCGCGCATAAACATCTTGTCCTGTGCGCGCCCCGACAGGTGCATCGTCAGGTGGGCGTTCGGCACCGACCACAGCGCATGTCCGGGCGGGAGCGGTTCCGGCGTCATCACATCGAGGAACGCGGCGGCAATACTGCGCCCCTCTAGCGCCGCAATCAGCGCCTCCTGATCGACGACCGATCCGCGCGCGATATTGACGAGGACCGCAGACGGTTTCATCGCGGCCAGCTCTGCCGCGCCAATCATCCCGTCGGTTTCGGGCGTTGCGGGCACGGCAAGGATCACCCAGTCATATTCCCCGAGTCGGGCCCGCCAGTCGTTCGGGCCAAGGTCGCCGGGGGCAGGTGTGCGGCGCACGGTCGTCACCTCGACATCGAACGCCGCCAGCCGCGTTTTGATGAGCCCGCCAATGGCCCCCGCGCCCAGCAACAGGGCTTTGGTGCCCGACAGCTCGATCTTGCCCGGCGAATCCTGCAACCATTGCTGCCGGTCGCGCGCGCGGACGACATCGTCATACCCCTTGGCGACCGTCAGCATCCCCATCACGACATATTCGGCAATCGTGACCGCGTTGATCCCCGCGCCATTGGTGTAGGTGACGCCTCGGCTTTTCAGCAGGTCGAGCGGCATCCCGTCGACGCCCGCATAGATGGAGTTCAGCCAGCGGACTTTGCCCGCATTGCCAATCGCGGTGGCCATGTCGCCCTTGTCGTACATATCGAACCAGCCGATCTCGCAATCGGGTGCAAGCGCGAACGCCTCTTCCTTGGTAATGAACCAGCGGGGGGTCAGCCAGCTGGGCAGTTTGTTTTCGATTAGCGGGCGGACAAGGGCGGGCAGGGTGGCAAGGGTCATTGCATGTCCTTAGCAAGCCACTCCCCTTCGGGGGAGGAGCTTTTAGAGCTCGATCTTCCAGTCCCAGCCGAGCGGGTCGCCGTCCATGACTTCTACGCCCGCGGCGGTCAGCTCGTCGCGGATGCGGTCGGAGGTGGCGAAATCCTTCGCCGCGCGTGCGGCTTTGCGGGTCGTGAGACGGGCTTCGATTTCTGCTTCGGTGAGGGTGGCGGAGGTGGGGGGGATGCGGAGGTCGGCGCGGGTGAGAGTGAGGAGATTGAGACCAAGAACGGAGTCCATTTCCTGGATGACTGGTAGCGATTCATTTGGCTCGATGGTGCTTGAGTGAATCAACCCCTCCAGAAATAGCATTGCCTTAGCCGTGTTCAGGTCATCCGATACAACTGTCGCATACTCATCGAGGATTGGTTGGAAAGCTGGATCAACGACAAGCCCGTCACCCTGAACTTGTTTCAGGGTCCACCCTTCGGTCACGGGCGTCGGCGCGGGTTGAGGGGTGGATGCTGAAACAAGTTCAGCATGACGGCGCTTTAGGGCTTCAACCCCCATCACCATCCGCTTCAACCGCGTCAGCGCCGCCAGCAGATTGTCCCAGCTAAACTCCAACTCGCTCCGGTAATGTGCCTGCAGGCACATCAGGCGGTAGGCCAGCGGGTGTACGCCCTTGTCGATGATCGTCTGCAGCGTGAGAAATTCGCCGCTCGATTTCGACATTTTGGCAGATTCTTTGGCAGTGCGGTCCACCAGGAAATTATTGTGCATCCACCAGTTCGCACCCGTCGCTGAACTGCACGTCCCCGCCTGGTTCTGCGCGATTTCGTTCGGGTGGTGGATCTCGCGGTGGTCGATGCCGCCGGTGTGGATGTCGAACTGGTCGCCGAGATATTTCTGGCTCATCACCGAGCATTCGAGGTGCCAGCCCGGCGCGCCCATGCCCCATGGTGACTCCCATTCCATCTGGCGTTGTTCGCCCGGCGGCGATTTGCGCCAGATCGCGAAGTCGGACGGGTGGCGCTTGCCGGTCACTTCGTCGATGCGCCCCTCCTGCACGTCACCGCGCGCACCCGCCAGCTTCCCGTAATCGGGCACGGTCGTGCTGTCGAAATACAAGCCGCTGTCGATCTCGTAGCAATGCTTCGGCGCAATCCGCTCGGCGAACGCGATCATCTCGGCGATGTGATCGGTCGCGACCGACCAGCGCGTCGGCTCGACAATGTTGAGCGCCGCTACGTCGCGCTTGAACGCATCGGTATAGAATTTCGCGACGTCCCAGATCGTCTTCGCCTCGCGCGCGGCAGCCACCGCCATCTTGTCATCGCCCGCGTCGGCGTCCGACGTCAGATGCCCGACATCGGTGATGTTGATGACGTGCGTGACTTCCAGCCCCTTCCAGCGCAGCGCGCGGGTCAGCGTGTCGGTGAAGACATAGGCGCGCAAATTGCCGAGATGGGCATAGTGATAGACCGTCGGCCCGCATGAATAGACGCGGGCGTGGCCGTCCTCGATGGGGGTAAATTCCCGGACCGAACGGGTCAGGCTATCGAACAGGCGTAAGGGCGCAGACATGCCGCGTGCCTTCGTTCACACCGTTCGCAGCGTCAACCGCCTTACTTGCACACGTCCTTCGCCGGATCGCACTTTGGCTTGGTATCGTCGACCGACCACAGATCGTCATTGCCCGAACCTGTTACCGGCTCGTCGATCAGTGGCTGGTCGCCCGGGGTCACATATTCCTTGAGCTGAACCAGCACGATGGGAAGGAGGTCGTCGATCGATGCCTCGCCGAAATCGCCCTGCAATATGTCACGGATCGGGTCGTTCAATGTTGTCCGGCATGACCCCGCGCTGACAATCGCACAGCCGTTGACGGTCGATGCCGGGTCAAAGATCGCGGCGGCTTGCTGCTGCTGCGCGGCACTCAGCGGCGTCGTGCCGACCGAAAAGACCGATGACGGCGAACTGACCGCAGAACTGATCGTAAACGGCACGAACCGGATGAGCGGGGTCAGGTCGAGGCCGGTCACGAAGCCGCTTGATGTCGCGACACCAATCGATGTCCCGACATCAAGCGATGACGTGTCGCCGACCTGCCGCCCGTTGATTGCAATCCGGACGGGCGCTGCCGTTGATTGAACTATTGTGAACCCGCCGCTGCCCACGGTGAACCCGCGCCGTCCGGCATAGTCGCGGTTGGCAGTTGTCGTCGCGGTGCCGCTGTTCTGGACGTAAATGCCCCGCGACACAGTGGCGACGATACCACCCGCCTGGAAATAGCCGCCATCGACCGCCGTGCCGTCATTTGCGCCCAGCCGGTCGCTTGCCGTGCCGAGGGTTGCCGCCGCCGCGACATCGGACAATGCCGCGCTCGACGAGGCGATAATGTCCTCCGCCGACATCGCCAGTGTCCCCGCCAAACCTGCCGCGCCGCGCATCACGATGCTGCTCGTCGGCAACGCCTCAATGGAGGTTACCGCAAGCAGCTCCAGCCGGTTGCTGACCGTCATTCCGTTGAGTGTCACCGTGCCGATCACACGCATCTTGCCGCGTGTCTGGATCGACAGCGTGCCATTCGCGCCAAGGTTGGTCCCGCCCGCCAGCGTCAGCGTATCGAGGATCAGGTCCGGCGCGACAGTCGGCGTGAGCGACCGTGAACCCTGTCCGATGCCCGATTGCGACAATGACGCGGCGACAATCGAGATATTATTGGCAAAAACGCGCTGCAACTCGGCATCGCTCAGGCGGTACGCGCCTGTGCCAGAACCCGACCCGCCGACAAAGGTCTGCGTGTTCGCGATATTGTTGAAACTGACACTGGTTGTGGTCCCCAGTGTCCCGATCTGTGCTGTTGCTCCAATGGCAATGTCGGCGGATCGAACGATGATCGTGCTGCCCCGCAGCTGTCCCGTCAGTGTCGCAAGCGCACCGCCCTGAATGCTCATGGCGCCGGTCACGATTGCGGTGCCTAGCGTCACATTGTTGCGCGCGGTCAGTGTCGCACTGGTTGGGACCAGCGCGTTCGGGCCGCTGCCGATCACGGTTGCGACGAGATCGCCATTGTTACTCGTCAGGGCGACGGATCCCGTCGCCTGAATTGTATCAGCCGTCAGATTGTTCGACGCAGTGACATCGATATTGCCTGCCGTGGCGCGAAGGCTCGCGGCGGACAGCGCCCCCTGCGACCGCAGGAAGATTGATTGGCCGCTCGCCGAAACCAGGCCGGTCGAGCGCAAGTCGCTTGAGATGCTGACACTGCCATTTGCCGCCGTCAGCGAGGTCGTGCCCCCTGATATGAGCGTCGGAACATCAATTCCGGACAGGCCGCTGATCGCGGTTGCGCCCCCTGCGGTTAGAGATGTGCCAGTCACCTTGCCGGTGCCCGAAACTAGCAAGGCGCTGGTTCCGGCAGTTGCCGTCGTGAAGGCGATACTGCCGCCTGCATTCAGCGTCAGGCTGCCCCCGGTTGAAATGCTGCCACCGGTAATCGAGCCGCCAACGACAGCGCCCGAACCCGTTGTCCATAATGTGTCACCGGTCGAGGCGAGGCTGGCAAAATTGGTCGTGGTCAGAACGCTGCCCCGGATCAGTCCGGCAGAAACCGCGCCCAGTGTTGCGCTGCCGCTTGTCGGCGTCTGGAACGAAGCAAAGTTGGTTACTTGATAGTTCGGCACAACGCCGAAGATTTGGCTTGAATCACCCAGCCAGAACAGTCCGTTGGTGGTGACGTTACCGGTGGCCACATTGCCGCGCACATAGATGCCGACACCCGCCGTGCCGGTGATTGCCTGCGTGGCGATTGTCGATAAATCCGAAGCGACAATCGCGGTCCCGCCAGTGCTGATCGTCGCTGTTTGCACCGCGCCCGATGCCCGCACACGGATGACATTCCCTGTGGGTCCAGCGCCGCTGAATGTGCGCGGCCCGCTGGTGGCGGCGTCGCTGCCAAGGCCGGTCGAGCGGAGGTTTCCGGCAACCAGAGCGTTGATCGTGTTGCTGACGACTCCGGTTTGTGAATCGGGCGATACCGTGCCCGCATTGGCGAACGACCCGTTGACGGTCAGGAAAATATCATCGCCAGCGGTCACATCGCCGACGGTCAGCCCGCCGTTATAGCTCGACAGGATCACGTCGGTCCCTGCGGTCACATTACCAAAGTTCAGTGTCGCGCCGCGTGCTTCGAGATAGCCACCGACAACTGTCGTGCCGACCGTCAGGCCGCTCAAGGCAGTATTGCCATAGAGCGTTGCGTTGCCGCCCGCCTGTAGCGTGCCGAAATTGAGATTGCGTCCTGCCGTTACGGCGACATTGCCCGCCGCCACAATGCTTGTGCCGATTACGTCGTCCCCGGCGTTCAGTGTTACTAAGCCGCCTGATGTGAGCGCCGTGAAGATCACGCCTTGTGCCGATGTGATCGCTACACTGCCACCGTTGACGGCCTGAAAGTTTGTCTGCCCAGCGTTGATGCTGACGTCGCGCGTCGCGCTTATCGTGCCGGTCGTGCGGGCAAGGCCGGTTGTCACGATCCGCAGGTCGCGCTGTGCCGCGAGTGTACCCGCCTGTACTGACGGTGCCGTCAGTACGATGTCGCGCCCGGCCGTAACCGCACCCGGCGTCAGCACTGCGCCCGAAACCAACAGGGCATCGACCGAGGCCTGCACATTGTTCGCCGTGAAGGGCGCGCCCGCAGAGACATCGACATTGCCTGCGGTTGCAACGAGCGTAGCTGCGTTCAGGCCTCCGGTTGCGCGCAGGAACACGCTGCGTCCGCTTGCATTGACCAGCCCCGCCGATTGCAGGTTCGTCGCGACACTGATCGCGCCATTTGCCGCCGTCAGGGTTGTCGTACCGCCCGATATGATTGTCGGCACCGTGATGCCGCCACTGCCGTTGATCGTGACGGGGCCAGTGGCGGTGCCGGTCGTGCCGGTCACCGTGCCCGGCGCGGTCACCGCCAGCGCGGTTCCCGCCGTAGCTGTGCCGAAAACGACATTGCCGCCCGTACTCGCCAGCGTCACCGAATTGGTCGCCTGCGTGGTTGTCGCGGTCAGCAAGCCGACACTGGCCACATCGACCAGTCCGGCGGTCGCGACGAGTGTGTTCGTCGTCAGCGGGCCGAGCGCGCGGAGAAAGATCGACTGGCCAGTGGCCGTTATCGTGCCCGTCGACTGGATGTTCGTCGCGACCGTTATCGCGCCATTTGCCGCAGCAAGCGTCGTCGCGCCGCCGGAGACCAACGTCGGTACGGTGATTCCGCCAGCCCCGCTCAGGGTGAGTGGCCCCGTCGTTGCGCTCGCGCTCGTGCCGGTAATTGTGCCAGGTGCAGCGACATTCGCACTGGTCGCAGCGTTGAGTGCCCCGAACAGGACATTGCCTGCCGTTGTCGTCAGGTTAATCGCGCCGCCTGCGCCCGTGGTCACGCCGCCGAGAGCGAGGCCGGTCCCGGCGCGCAAGTCGATATTGCCCGTGTCGGTCTGCACGCGGTCGGTGATCCGTGCAAAGCCGGGGATGGTGACGAACGATGTTGGCGGGCTATCGACAACGAAGCCCAGTAACCGTCCCGTCGCCGTCAAGAGTCGAAACGTCAAATCGCGCCCGATGCCGAGAATGATGTCGCCGGTCGCAACAACTGCGCCATCGACACCGCCCAGATCACGTCCCGCAACCAGCGTCGGCGCGGCGCTGCTGACCGTGGCGGGGCCGGTGAACAGCAGATCATTGGTCGATGTCAGCGAGATCGCGGGACCGGTTACTGTCGTCACATTGGCGGCGGCTGCTACCCCGCTGTGCGTCAATATAATCGTGTTTGCTGTTCCTGTCAGCGCGCCGCCGACCGAAAACCGCCCGTTCGTGCCGATACCGGAAATGCCTAGCGTGCCCGATGTCCGGAGCGTCGCCGCGCCTGTGATGTTAAGGCTCGCCGAATCTCCCGTTACCGCAATTCCGCCTGACACAGCCCCGGTCGATGCGCCTGCGTCGGCAGTTACACTGGCCAGCGTCATCGTCTGGCCGGAACCACTGTTGCCGAGCGTAACCGTCCCCGCCGTTCCGCCCGCAAATCCCGGCGCGCTGCCCGATGCGTTGAGATTGGTTGCGCCGACAATCATGACGCCCGCTGCGGGTCCGGTGCCCGCGCGGGTGAGCAGACTGATCGCGCCTCCCGTGCCTGGCTGATTGGTGCCACCCCGTCCGGTCGCGTCGCCGATCAGTCCGTCCACCAGATTGAGCGTGCCACCCTCTGCGAGGATCGTGATCGTGCCGCCGGTTCCCGCCAGGGGTGTCGTGTCATTCCCGCCGGTCGCCCATGCGGAGACTGGCGTTGCACCGCTGCCGGTCAGGACCGTGATGTTGCCGCCGTTGCGCGCTGCGAGGGTCGCATTGCCGCCAAACGAGGGTCCGGCGGGGTCGGTCAAAAGGTTGATTGCCCGGTCGAGCGCCACGGTGCGGATGTCGAGCCGATGCAGCGTCATCGTGCCGCCGTCAGCGTTGACAATTGCGGTTCCGCCACGCTGGCTGGCGCTGGGTGCGCCGGGAATGCTATCGTTAAAGACCACGCTTGCAGTGACCAGATTGGCTGGTTTCGGCACTGTGGCATCGGTCGTGATCGTGCCGCCATTGGTGGCCGACAAACGCGCCGTACCCGCAATCAGATTGCCGCCTGCGACCGGTGCACCGAGCCGCGCGGTCGCCTTGACCGCGTTGGCGTTGATGGTCATCGCGTTGCCGCCGGTCGCCCCCACCGAAAGCACGCCGGTGCCGCTGACATCGACCGCCGCCAGCCCGGTTCCAGTCGTGCCGCCTGCCGTGCCACCGGGGCCGGCAATTCCCTGACGTTCCTCGGCATTCAGGAACAGTGAATTGCTATTGTATCGCCCCGCCGACACCAGCACGCGGGCGGTGCCGCCAGACGCGCTTCCCGCCAGTCCGTTCGCACCGGCTTCGCCGCCGGTTGCATAAGCATTGAGGAACAGATCGGTCGAGTTCATCAGGCCGCTGTTGATCGTCAGCAACGCCGCGCCACCGGTCGCATTGCCGCCGTTTACCGACGGAACCTGTCCGTTGCCGGCCGAACCGATCGCATTGATCTGGTTATTGAAGCCGTTCAGCGTCAACACAGTGGGGGTCGTCCCG
>JANNCK010000183.1:0-2746 GCA_031386545.1 Sphingomonadales bacterium | reverse complement strand
ATTGTTCGCCGTGAAGGGCGCGCCCGCAGAGACATCGACATTGCCTGCGGTTGCAACGAGCGTAGCTGCGTTCAGGCCTCCGGTTGCGCGCAGCACCACGCTGCGCCCGCTTGCATTGACCGGTCCCGCCGATTGCAGGTTCGTCGCAACGTTGATCGCGCCATTGACGGCATTCAGCGTCGTCGTGCCGCCCGATATGAGTGTCGGCAGCGAAATTCCGGTTGTGCCGGTAATCGTGACCGGACCGACAGTAGCGGTGGCGCTCGTCCCATTAACCGTTCCTGCCGCAGATGCCGAGAAAGATGTGCCCGCAGTGCCCGTGCCGAACGCCAGATTGCTGCCCGTGCTGGCCAGCGTCACCGCGCCCGTCGCTTGCGGGGTGATAACCGACAGCGCACCGATACTCGACACATCGAGGTCGCCCGCCGTCGCTGAGAGCGCGGTGATATTCAGCGCGCCAAGAGACCGCAGGAAAATCGACCGCCCGGTCGCCGTTATCGCACCGGTTGCGGCGAGGTTCGTCGCCACGCGTACGGCTCCGTTCGGTGCGGCCAGTGTGACTGCACCCGAGGCAGTGACAGTGGCAATATCGACGCCGGTTGAACCTGTCGCCGATACTGTCCCGCTCGGGGCGCTGACGGCGGTTGCCGTAATCGATCCCGTCGTCGCGGTGAGCGTTGCTCCGGTCAGGCCGAAAACGGTTCCTGCAATCACATTCGTAGCGGCTGAGAGTGTCGTGCTCGTGGCTTGCACATTGCCGACGGTTACGCTGCCGTTGCCCGAGGTCGCGGAGATTCCGAACGCGGCGCTGGCGTCGCCACCTGCGACGCCAGTCGTGCCTGCGATGACTACAGACGCACGCGAGAACAGGTTGGCGAAGCGCGCGGTTCCGCCGAGCGCATTCATCGTGATCCCGTTCGGTCGCGTCGCCAAAACAACGCCCGATGTCGCCAGCCGGACATCGCCCGTGGTCGAGCTGAGCAACACTTGTCCGGTGGCGCTCGTCCCCGCGTCGGCGATGTCGATGCCGGTGCCCGCGCGGATGTCAATGTTGCCGATGCCTGCATACACACGTTCGCCGACGGTGAACGAAGCGGGCGTCGTAATCTCGTTGGTGTAGGAAATCCCGCCCTCGAAACCGCGCAAGCGCCCGGTGGCGTCAAGAATGCGGAACTGGACGCCGTTCGTGCTGGCATTCAGCCCGCTGCCGAGTTCGAGATCGCCGGTCGAAAAGACTGCCGAATCGACGCCACCCAAAGTCCGACGTCCGACCAGCGTCACCGTGCCGCCGCGCATCGTTACCGATCCAGTGTGGATCTGGTCGCGCCCCGCGATAAGCTGGATAGTCGGCCCCGTGATCGTACTCGTTGTTCCGGGCGCGACCCCGGTGTGGCTAACAACAATGTCGTTGGCGAATCCGAACACGCCGGTCGATCCGGCAATTGTCCCGGCCGCGCCGACCGCGTTGATCGTCAACGTCCCCAGTGTGCCGAGACGGATGCCGGTGCCGGGCGCGGTCGTCATGATCGGGGTATTGTCTGCGGTCAGCGTGATCGACCCGCTGACCGCGCCATTGGCCACTCCGGCACGCGCAGTGAGATTCGCAAAGGTCATCGTCTGGCCTGCACCGATGCTGGCGACATCGATGGCCCCGGCAATGCCGTTGGGAAGTCCCGCCACAATCTGCCCGGAGGCCTCCAGCGTGGTCGTTCCTGCCGTCAGCGATCCGGCCTGTGCCGCCGCCCCGGCGGTGGACCGCAAGTTGATTGTCCCGCCCGTGCCGCCCAGCGTCGTTCCCGAATAGCCTCTGGCATCGACGTCCAGACCGTCGGGGAGAGCGATCATGCCGCCCTGGGCAAGCACGTTGACGGTGCCGCCCGTGCCGAGCGCAGGCGTGTTGGTGCTGCCGCCAGTGGCATAGGCCGAGATCGGCGTGACGCCCTCACCGGTCCGCACGGTCACGCTGCCGCCGTTGTGCGCCGCGAGCGTTGCGGTGCCGCCAAAGCTGGGACCGGCGGGATCGTTGGCAATACTGAAATCACGCACCAGCGCATTGGCGCGCATGTCGAGCCGGTGCAGCGACATCGTGCCGCCGTCGGCGTTGACAATCACGGTTCCGGCGCGCTGGCTGGCGCTCGGTGCACCGGGAATGCTGTCGGCAAAGACGACGCTTGCGGTGACCAGATTGGCTGGTTTCGGTACTGTGGCGTCGGTCGTGATCGTGCCGCCATTGGTGGCCGACAACCTAGCCGTACCCGCGATCAAATTGCCGCCTGCCACAGGTGCCCCGACCCGCGCCGTAGCCTTGACCGCATTGGCGTTGATGCTCATCGCATTCCCGCCAGCCGCCCCGATCGCCAGAATGCCGGTGCCGCTGACATCGACGGCGGCCAGCGCCGTTCCGGTCGTGCCGCCTGCCGTGCCGCCTGTACCTGATGTTCCCTGACGCTCCTCGGCATTCAGGAACAGTGAATTGCTATTGTATCGCCCCGCCGACACCAGCACGCGGGCGGTGCCGCCAGACGCGCTTCCCGCCAGCCCATTCGCACCGGCTTCGCCGCCGGTTGCATAAGCATTGAGGAACAGATCGGTCGAATTCATCAGACCGCTGTTGATCGTCAGCAACGCCGCGCCACCGGTCGCATTGCCGCCGTTTACCGACGGAACCTGTCCGTTGCCGGCCGAACCGATCGCATTGATCTGGTTATTGAAGCCGTTCAGCGTCAACACAGTGGGGGTCGTCCCG